>CAXRHS010000128.1:0-10853 GCA_964230235.1 Myxococcota bacterium | reverse complement strand
CAGCTGGCCTGCGGACTGATGTAGGCGCGGGTTCCGCTGACACAACCACCGATCCGTGTTATGTCTACCCCATGACCACGACGCTGCCCCCTAGCCTGCGCCAGAAGCTACACCCAGCCTGGATTCATCGCCTGCGCGCCGCTTGGAACGCGGCCAACCGCGAACACCTGCACGGCCAGCTCAAGCCGCCGGTGTTTGCAATCGACTGCGGCAGCGAGCGCCGCCTGGGCCAGTGGCTGCGTGCGGCGCGCATCCTGTCGATCAGCGAAGCGCACATGCTGTCGGCGCCCTGGTACGACGTCGAACAGACGCTGCTGCACGAGATGGCCCATCAGTACGTCGACGAGGTGCTGCGCGTCCACGACGAAACCGCCCACGGCCCGGCGTTTGCGCAGGCATGCGCGCGCTTGCAGGTCGACAGCAAGGCGTCGGGGCCGCTGGGGTCGGCCGTGCGCGACGAGACCCAGCGCATTTTGGACAAGGTGCAGAAGCTGTTTGCGCTGGCCGAAAGCCAAAATGTCCACGAAGCCGAGGCGGCGATGGCGCACGCCAACCGCTTGCTGCTCGAATACAACCTGCAAGCGCGCGATGTGGCCGTCGACCGCCGCTACGGACACCGGCGCATCGGCCGACCGGCGGCGGCGCTGCCCATCGAAGCCAAGCTCATCAGCGGGGTGCTGTCCGAGTTCTTCTTTGTGGACTGCATCTGGGTCTACCACTACAACCCGCTGCGCGACCGCGACGAGCGGGTTCTGGAGATCATGGGCGATCCCACCAATTTGGAGCTCGCGCACTACGTGCACGACTACTTGCACGCGGCAGTGGCGCGCCACTGGCAAGCGGCCAAGGTGCGGTTGGGGCGCGGCGACTTGTCGACCCGCCGCGAGTTCATTGGCGGAATGGTCACCGGTTTCAAGCAAAAACTGCGCGATGAGCGCAAAGGCCAGGCCGAGCGCGGGCTGGTGTGGGTCGGCGACCCGGGGCTGCAAAACTACGCCAAGGTGCGGCATCCGCGCACCAGCTCGATTTCGGCCAGCGGCTGGCACAGCACCGACGCTCACCACGCCGGCCAGCAAGCCGGTCGCGCACTGCAAATCCACCGCGGCGTCACCCACCACGGCGCAGGCGGCCATCAACTGACCCGAGGCTGAACCACCCATGACCAACCCCACCCGCGCCGGCCAAACCGGCATTGCCCTGGCGCTGTGCGCTGCCCTCACGACGCTGCTGTGGCCGCAGAACGCCATCGCCTGAGCGGCGTGAGCCAATCCGAACCTGCCGGTCGGCGGGTCTCAAGCGGCGCCCGTCCAGGCCCGCCAAACCAGTGCCAGCCTTGCCAGCCAGTGGACCACGGTGCGCATCGTGCACACCGAGCGCTGCCCGGACATCGGACCCATCTGCAACGTGCGCCAAGAGCCGCCGCAGGTCCACGATCAGCGCCTGACCGTGGCGGAACTGCGCGCCAGCATCGACCGCGCCGTCGATGACGTGTTCGCGGTCGAGTTCCAGCTGCCGGTGCGCATGGTCGTCTCGGGCATCACCTACAAGCGGCTCGACGGTACCCCGTTCGAGCCGGACTACGTCAACATCCACCACCGCGACGAGACCCTTTTCGGGCTGGGCGACCCGTGGGCGGTGGCGCGGGCCAGTTTTGGGCTGGGACCGCTGGTGGCGATGGCGCGCGTCGGCGCGACGATTCCGCTCGGCAGCACCGTGCCCGACCCGTTCAAGCTCGGCGACAACGGGCTCGCCCACCAGCACGTGCAGTTTGGCACCGGCATTTTCCAGCCGATTGTCGGGGTCGCAGCGGCACACCTGAGCGGAGGCTGGCGGGTGCGCGGTCACGCACTGGCCATCTTGGGCCTGTACGACAACCGCTACGGCTACCGCCCGGGCCATCGGGTGCTGGGCGGGTTCGGGGCCGACGCCAGCGTCGGGCACACCATGCTGAGCTTTGGCGCCGACGTCGCCCGCGAACAAGAAGAACACTGGGCCGGCATGGCCTACGTCGAAGGCAACCTGGGCCGCACCGACGTGCTGGTCAACTTGGGGGCGTCGCGGCCGCTGTCGGCGCATTGGCGGTGGTCGCTGCTGGTCCGGATCCCGGTCGCGCAATTCGTGCCGCACGACGCGATCACCTATCCGGGCATTGTCGAGCTGCGGCTGGACGGGACCACGGCGGCAAAGTAGCCAGCGGGTCCGGCCGGGGACTGTTGGTCAGCCAGCCGCCGCGGGTCTGGCCTGAGACTGCTGGTCAGCCAGCCGCGGCTCCGGACGGGGATTGCCGGTCAATCAGCCGGTGGTCCGACCAGGGACCGCTGGTCAACCAGGCGCTTGCCCGGCCTGGGACCGCTGGTCAACCAGGCGCTTGCCCGGCCTGGGACCGCGGACGTCCCCGTCCGCCTCGGTAGGGCTGGCGCGGTACAGGTGGCCTGACAAGGATCGGCGGCGGTTGGCCGTGTCAACCTGGACCCTGGGATGCCAATCCCGCGTGCCGCAAAAGCGCCGCCTCGTCCGGATCGCGGCCGCGGAAGCGCCGGAAGACCTCGCCGGGTTCGACCGCGCCGCCCAGGCCCAGGACGGTCTCCGCAAACCGCTTGCCAGTCGCCGCGACCGCGGCCGGGTCGTCCAGGCCCGCTTCTTCAAAAGCGGCAAAGGCATCGGCGCTCAGCACCTCGGCCCACTTGTAGCTGTAGTAGCCGGCTGCGTAGCCACCGCCAAACAGGTGCGAAAACCCGCACAAGAAGCGGTCGTCGGGTTCTGGGGGCAGCACGCTCGACTGCTCGGCGACGGCGCGGTACAGGTCAAATGGCGACGCATCCCCGTCCGCGTCAAACGTCTGGTGCAGGTCCAAATCCACCCGCGCAAACAGCAACTGCCGCAGCATGTCGCTGCCGGCCCGAAAGGTGCGCGCCGCGGCGATGCGACCAAAAAGGTCGTCGTCGATCGGTTCGCCAGTCTCCACGTGCCCCGACAGCGCGCGCACGGTCGGCCGGTGGTAGCACCAGTTCTCCATGAACTGGCTGGGCAACTCGACCGCGTCCCACTCGATCCCGCGAATGCCGCTGACCAGGCCCAAGTCGACCCGGGTCAGCATGTGTTGGATGCCGTGGCCGAATTCGTGCAGCAGGGTCTCGACTTCCGAAAAGGTCAGCAGTGCCGGGCGGTCACCGACCGGCGGCATGGCGTTGCACACCAGGTAGGCGACGGGCACGCGCGGCTCGCCGTCGATGCCGGGCAGCGTGGACCGGCCGACGCACTCGTTCATCCACGCACCGCCGCGCTTGTCGGCCGGCCGGCTGTACGGGTCGAGGTAGAAGGCCGCGCGCAAGCTGCCGTCGGCGTCGCGGATCTCAAAAAAGCGCACATCGGGATGCCACACCGGCGCCTTGCCGTCGGCCGGCGCGACCACCACGCCGAAAAGCGCACGCGACAGGTCAAACAGGCCCTGCAGCACCTTGGGCAACGGGAAGTACAGCCGCACCGCTTCGTCGTTGAAGGCGTAGCGTTGCTCGCGCAGCCGCTCGGTCCAAAATGCCACGTCCCACGGATGCAGGTCGTCGGCTTCGGCCGCACCCGCCTGCCGCGCCAACGCCCGCAGGTCGCCAAGGTCGCGCACTGCTGAGTCCCAGCTGGCCACCCGCAACCGCTCAAGCAGGTCGCGCACGGCGCCAACGCCCGGCGCCATCTTGCTGCGCAGCGACTGGGTCGCGTAGTCCGGGTCGCCGAGCAGCCCCGCCATCTCGCGCCGCAGGCGCAGCATCTGCACCATCACCGGGGTGTTGTCGGTCTGGCCCTCTGCAGCCCGCCGCACGTAGGCGCGCCACACCTGCTGCCGCAGGTCGCGGCGGGGGCTGTGCTGCAAAAAGCCGACGACGCTGGGTGCATCGAGCGTCAGCCGCCACGGCCCGGCCGTTGGGTCGGCAACCGCGCCCGCAGGCTGTGCGCGCAACCACGACTGCGCCGCCAGCTGCCGCACCGTTTCTGGCAGGCCCGCCACGTCGGCCGGGTCGGTCAGGTCGAGGTGCCAGGCCTTGGTCGAGTCCAGCACATGATGGCCAAAACGGGTGCCAAGCTCCGCCAGCTCTTGCTGGATGGCATTGAAGCGCTCGGCCGCCGCGCCTTGCAGCCCGACGCCGGCCAGCTGCGCTTCGCGCAAGGTCAGTTCGATGGCGCGTTGTTCAACCGCTGGCACCGTCGCCCACGCCGTCGACGCCTTGCACGCCGACAACGCCAGGTAGATCGGCCGGCTCTGCGCAATCGCCATGCCGATGTCGACCACTTGCGGCTGGGCGGCCTCGTGGGCGGCGCGCAGTTCGGCGTTGTCGCGCACGCTCAGCAGGTGCTCAATGGGGCCCCACACGCGGCCGATGGTCTCGCCCATGCTTTCGAGCGCGCGCAGGATCGCCCGCCAATCGTCAGCGCCCAGGGCTTCGGCTGCTTGCAGTTCGGCGCGGACCGTGGCGATGGCGCGCTCCACCGCCGGAGCAACGTGCACGGCTTGGATGGCGGCGAAGTCGGGCAACGCCGTCGGCGCAAGCAACGGGTTGTCGGCAGCGGTGATCATGGGGCCTCACGCAGGGCTGACGGGGGCAAGTAAGGATCCGTGTAAAAACAAGTCGATCGACACAAGCGCGGAGCGGAGCGGCGAGTCGGCTTGCAAAGTCGCGAGCTTGCGACCCACTTGGCAAGTAACGGGCCAACGTGCAAAATCGAATAGATTTTACACGGGCCCTAAGGTAGGCGGCGGCGGTGGCGGGTCAACGGGCCTGCAGCACTGGGTTTGTGCCACGGCAGTCGCCCGTGTTGGGGACCGGATAGCAAGAATTTGAACACAGTCGGCAAACCCTGGAGCGGCGAGTCGGCTTGCAAAGACGCGAGCTTGCAACCGTCGCGGCGCCTCCGCCTTGCCGCGCGCGCACCTGATTCCGTTCGCAACGACAGCATCCGTCGACACCTTGCTAGGAGCCTGTCGAAAATCAAAGTGCATGGAGGTCTCCGCATGGAATACATGATCACTATCATACGGTTCGACAGGCTCCTAGCTTGCTGTGATGATTCAACTCGTTGAGAGCTTGCCAAAGTGAATTTGGCACGTTTCAACGAGTTGTCGCCGCCGGTCCCGGCGGCGCCAGGAGCGCGTCGGAGATACTCCGACGCACTCCTAGGGCCACACGCCCATGCCGCGGATCCACGCTTCCAGCGTCAGCAGCTGCCAGACCTTGATGCCGCGGCGCGGTCGCAGGCCGCCAAGCTTGTAGGCGCTCAAGCGCTCCAGCCAGTCGCGGCGCACGATCCGCATCGACGTCAGGCTGTCGAGCAGGCGCGGCCGGGCAAAATCGCGCAGCGGCCCTGCAAACCAGGCCTCGACCGGCACCAGCATCCCGCTCTTGGGCCGATCGATGATGGCGGTGGGCAGCAGATCGCGCACGGCCTCTTTGAGCAAGTGCTTTTCGACGGCACCCGCGCGCTTGAGGTGCGACGGTATCCGCATCGACAATTCGACCACCCGCCGGTCGAAAAGCGGCGAGCGCGGTCGGCAGCCGTGCACAAAGCCCAGGTGGTCCACTTTGGGCAGGATGTGCCACGCGCCCTTGTACACGACATTGATCGCCATCAACTGGTCAATCAGACCCGGGTAGCGCGGATCCGCAAACCACGGCGTCAACTCGCGCGGCAAGCGGTCGTCGGCCACGGCGTGGCGCATGTCGTCGTGCAGCGCGTCGCCGAAATCGTCAAAAAGCCGTTGGTGGGCGCGCAGGTAGTCGCGCTGCCGGCCCCGCTCGTCGTCGTCCTCGCCGAGCAAGGCGGCCAGCAGCATCGGCGCGTTCTTGGGGCCGCCAAAGCACGGATCGCCGCCTTCGCCGTTGAGCACGACACCGCCAAGCTCGCGTGCGCGCTGAAAAAGCAACCAGTTCGGTACCGTCAGCGGGTCGCCATTGGGTTCACTCAGCGCGCACACGGCCTGGTCGAAGTGGGCGGCGATGTCCGCGGTGGACACCTCGACCACGTGCTGGCAAGCGCCCAGGTGGGCGGCGACCAGCGAGCTGAACGGCAGCTCGTTGGCGTGGTCGGCCCCAAAACTGACCGAAAGGCACGGCACGGGCGCCTGGCGCGACCGACAGGCCAACGCCAGCACCAGGCTGCTGTCGATGCCGCCCGACAGGGTGGCACACACCGGGCCGTCGGGCAGCGCGCGGGCCACCGCCGCCGCCAGCGCAAGGCGCAACTGGTCGCGCAATTGCGGTTCGGGATCGAACGCCTGCGGCACCGCTGGCAACTGCCAGAAGCGCCGGGTGTGGTGGCCGGTGGCGTCGAACCGCACCACCGCTCCCGCCGGCACCGCGCGCACCGCCTGCACCAGCGTCCGCTCGCCCGGCACATAGCTGTAGGCGAGGTAGTCGGCCACGGCCAGGCGATCGAGGTGCCGCGGCACCAACGGATCGGCCAGCACCCCGTGGATCGACGAACTGAACCGCACCGCGCCATCGGGTCGGCGGGCCCAATACAGGCTGCGGTGGCCAATCGGGTCGCGCGCCAGCAGCAGGCCATCGGCGTCGGCAACGGCCAGCGCAAACGCGGCGTCGCTGTCGCCAAAGCGCACGGGGTCAAACGGGCCGTCGGCGTCGGTCCAGACCTGCCGCGGCGACGGTTCGGTGGCGGCGCTTGCGGCGGGCTTCCACAAGCCGATCAGGCGGTCGGCGCGCCCAAGCCCATCAGCCAAAGCTGTCCGCAGCTTCGAGGCCGCCGCCGGTGTCGCTGCCGAGGTCGACGGCGATGCCATCCGAGGCGGTTGAATTGGCGGTGGTTGCAGCGGCGCCCGCCTCGATTTGCGCAAACGCCGCGTGCAGCCGCTTGACCAGTTGTTCCGGCAGGATGGCGGCCGCAGACAGGCGATAGCGGCTCAGCCAGCGCGCTTCGGCTGGGTCGATGCCGTCGCCTGCTGTCACCTCGCCCGGGTGCAGCAGCTCAGCTGCCTGGTTGGCAAAGTGCGCCGCGTGCGCCGGCCGCAGGCCGACATCGACGATGCGCGCGGTCTTGGCAAACCAGTCGGGGTGGTGGCGCAGGGTCCACGCCAGCCGGCAGCCGTCCAAGCTGGCGTCGTGGACCACCAGCACCACCAGTTTGGGGTTCTTGCGCAGCATCTTGCGCACCGTGTCGAACACCGGTGCCGGGTGGCCGTCAAAGCTCAAGATTGCGCAGTTGTTTTCAAAGTGAAAGTCGTTGGCAATCAGCACGTCGACCAGGTCGGCGCGGTCGCAGAGGACGGCCCGGTCAAACGAGTAGTGCGATACCTCTTTGAAAAGACCCTGTTTTGCCGGTTTGGTTGGCTTGACCCCATCCTCGTCCTGGTCGAAGCGGATGAGGTTCTTGGGTCGGCCGTGGATCTCGCAGTAGCGGTTCAGGTACGCGCGAAACAGGCCCAAGGTCAACGACCGCTGCGCCAAGCTCGGCTTTGCGAGGTCGGCCGTTGCGCCACCTGCCCGTCTGGATGCGGAATATGTGTCAAAGCCCGCCTTGAAGTAATACAACGTGAAAAAGCCAGGTATGGCGGTGACCAGCCAGGTGAACTCTCCTTTGACGAAGGTAGCCGTCACCACCCCAAGAATCGCTGCTACCAGCCACGATCCGACGGCAGTGGGTGGTTTCAGGTTCAGGTTCCAGCCTGGATGGCGCCGGCAGTAGGCAAGGTACGCGTGCTCCGCCAAGAACTTGACCTGGCCATTGCTGCCCGCAATGTCGAGGACATGCTTGATGGCACCGTCGGTCAGCTTGTCGCCATCCTTGGGTTCCATCGCAAAGCGGTGGTCGCACTTGGGGCATTTGCGCCCGGCGCGCTCCTTGTACTTGCTGTCGGTGCTGCAGTGGATGCACTTCATGGCGGCCCCTTGCGGCCATCGACAAACGCGCGCAACCACAGTTCCAGCATCAGCAGCGCCCACAGCTTCTCGCCGATGCGGCGGCGGCGCGTCTCCAGCGGATGGTCTTTGCCGGCGCGCAACTCTGCGACGTATCCGGGTCGAAAGTAGCCGCGTTTGGCCAGCGCCGCGTCGCCCAATACCTCGTCGACCAGGTCGCGCAGCGGCCCAAGCAACCAGTCGGTCGCCGGTGCACCCATCCCGGCCTTGCGGCGCCAGATGAGTGCGTCCGGCAGCTTGCCTTGCAGCGCCACCTTGAGGGCGAACTTCTCGCTCGCGCCGTGCAGCTTGAGGTCCGGCGGCAAGCGCAGGCAGTACTCCGCAAGCGCCCGGTCCGCGAACGGCATCTGCAGTTCCAGGCCGGCCGCGGAGGCAATGCGCTCGGCGCGCGGCAAGATGTTCTGGCAGCCCTTGAGCCGCAAATCGGCCAGGCGCACCCGGGTCAAGAAATCGGCCACGTTGGGGTCGCCCAGGTAGGGCCGCAGAAGGGCCCGGCGCTGCCCGGGACCGCCGACTTGCGCCGCGAATTCGGGCGTATACAGCTGGTCTTCCGCGCCGTAGAAGCGGTGGAATGCGTGCAGGTATTGTTCTTCCGGCTCGTCGGCGTCACTGGCGTACAACGCGGCGGCAAGCATCGGCTTCTGGGTCCAGCCGCCCAGCAGCTGATCGCCAAACTCGCCGTTGAACACCTGGCGCAGACCCAGCTGGCGCGCCGCGCGGCCGAGTAGCATCTGCGGCACCGTCACCGCATCGCCAAACGGCAGATCGAGGGCTTGCACCGTCGGCAGCAGGGCATCGCGGACGGCCTCGCCGGTGACCGGCACCCAGTGCAGCGGCGCGCCCAGGTGGTCGGCGATGGCGCGCGCTTCGGCTTTTTCGCGGCCCGCCTCGCCAAAATCGAGGGACAGACACACCACATCGGCGCCCAGGCGCTTGAGCCACAGCGCCACCGCCGCGCTGTCGATGCCGCCGGACAGGTACACGCCGACCGGACCGCGTTCAAGCTGGCAGCGCCGCCGCGTGGCTGCGAGGCCCAACCGCCACACGCTCTGCGCCGCTTCAGCCTGGGTGGTCGGCTCAGGGTGCGCGACCTGCCGGGTCGAGAACCAGGTTTGGGTGTCGGCAACCCCGCCCGACCAGCGCAGCAACTGGCCCGGCAACAGCCGCCGAGCGCCTGCAATCGGCGTGGCGTCGCCGGGCACGAACGAAAATGTCAGGTACTTGTGCAGCGCCGCCGGATCGACCTGCGCCTGTAGCTCGGGAATCGCGAGTAACTGCTTGAGTTCGCTTGCGAAAACGAAGGTCTGCCCGATTTCGCAGTAGTACAGCGGCGCCACCCCAAAAGGGTCGCGGATGAGCGTGAGCACTGCGGTGTTCGGGTCCCAGTGCGCGGCAGCAAAGGCACCGTCGACGGTGGACCAGTCGCCGCTGGTCAGCGCGGACGCCAGTTTCTGTGCGCTCGGCTTGGCGCTGTGGGTATGGCCGGCGACCGCCCAAGTCCCGCTGCTGTCGGTGCCGACCAGCAGGCCACCGCTTTCGGGGCGGTCGGCGATGTGGCGGACCCCCGCCGCAAAGGCTCCCGTGCGCGCGGTGCTCTCGGTATCGCCGCGGTGGCTGATCGCCGCCAAAAGCGCAGGCAGCCAGTGCTCTGGCGCCGGCCCGACATGGCCGCACAAACCGCTCATGGCAAGACCCTGCCCGCGCCCCGGGCCTGAGGGTCGCTAGTATGTACCGACAATAAGGCCCGGTCCACCCGTGACCTTGCGCGCAATCGAGGCCGCGTCGAGCTTGCCGTCGCCGTCCGAGTCGATGTCGGTTTCGACCGCGCTCTCCAACACCGACTTGAGCGCGTCCTTGGGCAGCGGTAGCCCTTCTTCGGGCAGGGCATCGATGGCCGCCAGCAATGTCGCTTTGGGCACCGATCCGGACAGGATGCCCGCAAACGCCGTGACGCTGGTGCCCGAAAGCGTGGCGGTGCCGACCAACCTGGCGCCATAGATGGTCACCAACAGGTTGACGCCCGGTTGCACCGGAATCGCAATCGGGAAGTTGCTGCCCTTGCCGCCGGCGTTGACCAGGTTGCCGGCCAGCGTGCCCGGCAAGCCAATCACCGCCTTGCACTGCTGCGGATCGATGGTCTTGCTGTCGACCAGGTAGTTGCAGGTCGCCTTGGTGGCGTCGCAGGTGGCGTTCTTGGGCTCCAGCTTGGCGGGGTACATGGCCAGGTTGATGGGGCCTTGCTTGAAGTCTTTGAATTCCAAGATGAACGAGACTGACCCTTCTTTGACCGCCTTGTCCAATGCCCCATTGGCGAGGCCCGACAGCGCGCCGAGCGCGTTGTTGATGCCGTTGGAGCAGTTGGTGCTCGGCGCGCAGGTCTTGGGGTTGTCGTCCAAGTCGATGCCTTCGCCCGGCTTGCCGCCCGAACCGATCAGGACCTCAAAGAACTTGATGGCCTGCGGAGCAAAGACCGGTGTGCACGCGCACTGTCCGGTGCCTTTGCAGACGCCGGCGTTGCAGACGTCGTTTTGGGTGCAAGCGTTGCCATCGTCGCACGCGGCCGACCCCTGCGGCGAAAACACGCAGCCCTTGGCCGGGTCGCAGGCGTCGGCGGTGCACACGCTTTTGTCGTCGCAGACCTTGGCCGCGCCGGCGCACTTGCCGGCTTTGCAGGTGTCGGCGGTGGTGCAGGCGTTGTTGTCGTTGCACGGTGCGGTGTTGTCGCTTTTCTTGCAGCCGCCGGTCGCCGCGTCGCAGTCGTCGTTGGTGCAGGGGTTGCCGTCGTCGCAAATCGAGGTCTGGCCGGTACAGCACGGGCTTTGGAAGGGCAGGTGGTAGCAGCCGGCCGCGCTGTCGCACACGTCGGCGGTGCAGGTGTTGCCATCGTCGCAATTGGCGGCCGCGCCGGGTTGGCAGGCGCCGCCGGCGCAGGCG
>CAXRHS010000127.1:0-3210 GCA_964230235.1 Myxococcota bacterium | reverse complement strand
GGAGCGGAGCGGCGAGTCGACTTGCAAAGTCGCGAGCTTGCGACCAACCAAGCCAGCAATGGGCCAACGTAGAAAATCGAGTAGATTTTTACGGGCCCTAAGCGAGTAACGATGGCACTGAAGCGAGCTGACGTGAGCTTGCCGATTCGGCGCAGCCGGCTGTGGCCGCTCGCGTGGGTGGCCGCAGCCAGCACTGGCCTGGGTGCAATGACGACGACATGCGCTACGTCGAGGAGATCGAAGCGCTAGCTGCCGCTCAAAAGCGCGCCAAACAAGACGCCAGCGCCGGCAGCACCGACGCGGACATTGCGACAGCCGACATCGTCGAAGATGTGCCCGAGCCTGCACCTGAATGCAAATTGCCCGCGGACTGCCCCGGAGCCACCGCCTGCATCGCCAAGGATTGCATCGCTGGCAAGTGCGTAGACAAGAAGGCGACCAGCGGAACCTGCGACGACAAGAAGCCTTGCACCATCGGCGAGCAGTGTTCGGCCCAAAGCGAGTGCACGGGCGGCCAGCCCAACTTGTGCGATGACGGCAACGTCTGCACCAAGGACGCTTGCGCATCGCCAACGGGGTGCAGCCACGCGCCGCTTCAGGCCTGCGACGACGGCAACGCTTGTACGGTAGGCGATGCATGTGTTGCTGCAGGTTGTGCCGCCAAAGGCATCAAGGATTGCGGCGACGGCAATTCATGCACCAACGACAGCTGCGACCCGGCCAAGGGCTGCGCGTACACAAACAATACGACCACTTGCAGCGACGGGAACGCTTGCACCACGGGTGACAAGTGCACCGACGGTGCCTGCAAAGGGCCGGCAACGCCCCCATGCGACGACGGCAACCCGTGCACGACCGATACCTGTGCCGCCGGCCAGGGCTGCACCAATGTCGGCCAAACAGGGGCGAATTGCAGCGATGGAAGCGCCTGCACATCTGCGGACACGTGCGCTGCTGGTGTCTGCAAGGGCGGGGCCGTGGTCAACTGCGACGACGGGTCCCTCTGCACCGATGACTCCTGCGACGCAAAGTCGGGATGCAAGCACGCCAACAACTCTGCGCCGTGCGACGACAGCAGCGTCTGTACCACAGGCGACAAGTGCAACGGCGGTGCCTGCAAAGCTGGCAGCAACGCCGTCTGCGACGACAAGAACCCCTGCACCGACGACACCTGCGATCCGGTCAACGCCTGCGTGGCAAAGGCCAACCTCCAGCCTTGCGACGACGGCAAGCCATGCACCAGCGGCGACGTGTGCGCCGATGGTACCTGCACCGGGCCCAAGCCGACCGACTGCAACGACGACAACACCTGTACCGTCGACGTCTGCGGCAGTACCGGCTGTGGACACCTCCCAGTGCCCGGCAGTTGTGACGATGGCAATGCAGCCACCTGTGGTGACACTTGCGGCAACGGCAAGTGCGTGCCTGGCCCTGCGGCAACCTGCGACGACAGCAACCCGTGCACCGACGACAGCTGTGATTCCGCCAAAGGCTGCGTGCACGCGGTCAACACCAAACCCTGCGACGACGGATCTGCGTGCACGGAGGGAGACGTCTGCGCCGCAGCGAGTTGTAAGCCGGGAGCTGCCAAGGCCTGCGACGATGGCAACGCATGTACGGACGACAAGTGCGACAAAGTAGGGGGCTGCATTCAGACCGCCAATGGTGCGTCTTGCAGCGACGGTGACGCATGCACATCGTCCGAAGTCTGCAAGAACAGCGCCTGCCAGGGCGGGTCCACCGTCGACTGCAATGACAAGACGGGATGCACGGTAGACGCCTGCGACAAGGTCAAGGGTTGCACGCACACGGTCGACACGACCAAGTGCGAGGCCAATGGAGCCTGTTTCATCGGCTTCGCAAAGGACGCAGCCGGCGACTGCAAGCCGGTCTCGCCCGAGTTGGTGCTGCCAGAGCGCTGCGCCGGCATCGATTTGGAACTGGACAACGGCGGCGTGCCGGTTGTCGGTACCAACAGCACGGGTTCATCTTCGACGCGGTTCTTCACCTCGGTCGGCGGAAAGTGGCAGGAAACGCTCGGTCCGGTGCCGACCATCGGGCGGATGCACGACCTGGTGCGCACGCCAACCGGCCAGTGGTACGACCATGTCGCCATCGGTCACGTTGCGCTGGGGCCGTCGTTCACGCGGACCTGGGGCGGCAGTTCATGGGCCGTAACCAAGCAGACCTACGTCTCCTGGAACTGGGTGGTGTTGCTGGTCGACCCGGGTAACGCCGCAAAGCTACACGAAATCGGTCAGGGCGACGCGGGCACCCACTACCTGCTGAACTACAGCACGATGACCGGCGGCGTCTGGAACAAAGAGACTATCGTCGCCAACTACGGCGCGGGCAAGAGCGTCGACGGTTTTGACGCCGCGTTCAACCCAGTGACGGGCAAGCTGGACGTCGTAGCGAGCGTGAGCCTGGCGCCGAACTCGATGCGCGTCGATCACATCACGGACGCCAGCGGGACGTGGGTGCCGACCACTGTAACAACTGTGGCCGCCGGTGGAGCCGTCGCCAGGAGCGTTTCGTTCCGTCACGACGCGGCCGGCAACATCCACGGCGCGTTCGCGGTCAATGGCCCTGGCGACGTGCACTATGTGACCAATGTCGGCGGCAAATGGCAGACGACCGTCATCGACAGCGCCGACGACGTGGGTGGCGATGTAGTGGCCCGCCTCGACGCCGCGGGCAAGTTGCATGTGTTCTACCACGACGCCACGCTCAAGCGGCCACGTTACGCGACCAACAAGTTCGGCGCGTGGGTCGTACGGACCTTGCCCTTCGACGTCGCGCCTTTTGGTGCCGTGACTGGCGGCGATGCGCGGCAGGACCTGGAGATTGACGCCCAGGGCAAACTGCACATCGTCTTTGCCAATCACACGACCAACGAGTTGAGCTACTTCAAGTACTGATCGGTTGCCCGCAGCGAGCCCCAAGGCGATCGCAAGGTCTAAAACTACGTGTGCGCGCTTGACGATTTGACCTCGCCCCATCGGTGCTGCACTCCCCAGGGAGGTTGTCCAAAGGTCCGCCGCGCGCCCCTTTTCCGGACGACCGCCGCGCGGGCCGCCGAGCCGAATCAGCGGCTTGCGATTCATGCGCGCGCCCTTTTCGGATCCCTCGCTGTGACCTTGACGTCCGCGCCGGTTTGCGCGCACCCTTCGCCGCGCGCAACCGCCGGCACTTTGCCGCGGCCGGCCC
>CAXRHS010000126.1:0-2284 GCA_964230235.1 Myxococcota bacterium | reverse complement strand
CCTGGTAGTCGGCTTCCAGCGTCCAACCCTTCGCAACTGCGCGATAGAGCCGACCCTGTCCGCGCCGAATCACGCGGGCATTGAGCTGCACCACGCGCCCTTTGGCGTCCTTGAAGTACACGTAGCGCAGCAGACGCTTGTAGTCGTCTTTGTCGTCGGCACCGGGGTCCGGCCGCGCACACAATTTCACGCCTTGCCCTTCGGGCAGCCAGGCCTTGACCGCTTGCCAGGCCTTGAGCCCGTAGCACTCGGCTGGCTTGGGGTTGTGGGCGATCTCGGGGGCGGCGACGCCGAGCAGGCGCACCTTGTTCCAGTAGCCGTCGTCGATGGTGATGGTGTCGCCGTCCAGTACGTTGCCGAGGTAGAACCACTCCTCGGGCTTTTCGCACACGCCGGCCGGCGCGAGCAAATCCAGGTCGTCCGGGTCGACCGCCGCAGCGGCATCCGCGCCCGCCCCTGGCGTGTCACCTGATTGTGTCGCTGAATCTGGCAGGGCCGCGCCGACTGTATTGGCGCAGCCAGCGAGCGCACCAAAGACAGCCAAACGCAGCGCGGCCGCGACGATGCCAGGGAGTGAAAGGTGGGCTGGGCGCACGTTCATGCGCTGCATCGTAGCGGCTGCGCTGGTGGGTGCAAGGCCTACGCGGGCACTTTGCTGCAGACCGTCTCGGTGATCAGTCGGCACACCACGTACGGGTCCATGTTGGCGCACGGACGGCGGTCTTCGATGTAGCCCTTGCCATCTTGGGCGACCTGCCACGGGATGCGCACCGACGCGCCGCGGTCCGACACGCCCCACTTGAACTGCTTGTACGAGCAGGTCTCGTGCTTGCCGGTCAGGCGCTCTTCGATGCCGGCACCGTAGTTGGCGATGTGCAACTCGTGGCGCCCGCGCAGCGCCTCGGCGGCAGCTTCGCAGGCATCGATGGAGTTGCGCATGGCGCGGGTGCTGAAGTTGGTGTGCGCACCGGCACCGTTCCAGTCGCCCTTGACCGGCTTGGGCGCCAGCGTCGCGGACGCGCCGTAGTCCTCGGCGATGCGGTAAAGCAGCCAGCGCGCGATCCACATCTGGTCGGCGACGACCGGGCCGTGCAGCGGCCCGATCTGGAATTCCCACTGCGCCGGCATGACCTCGGCATTGATGCCGGCGATCTTGAGGCCGGCTTTGATGCACGCCTCCAGGTGCTCTTCGACGATGTCCCGGCCGAACACCTCGTCGGCGCCCACGCCGCAGTAGTAGCCGAACTGGGGGGCCGGAAAACCGTTGTCGGGCCAGCCAAGGGGCTTGATGCCATCGAAAAAGGTGTACTCCTGCTCGATGCCAAACCACATTTCGTGGTCCTTGTATTTTTCGGCGGCCTCGGCGCACTTGGCGCGGGTGTTGGTCGGGTGCGGGGTCATGTCGGTCAGCAGCACTTCGCACATGACCAGCTTGTCGTCGCCGCCGCGAACCGGATCCGGGCATACGAAAACGGGACGCAACACGCAGTCGCTGGCGTGGCCCTGGGCCTGGTTGGTCGACGAACCGTCAAAGCCCCAGATCGGCGGCTCCTGGCCCAAAGGCACGACCTTGGTCTTGCAGCGCAGCTTTTGGGTCGGCTCGGCGCCGTCCATCCAGATGTATTCCGCTTTGTATACGCCCATGAACCCTTCCTTGCCGCCGCTTCGGGCTGGCCTGAACTGTGTGCTGGACCGCATCGCGCGATCGAGGAAGCACACTGCATTGAAACTGCTTTGAAAACACTGCGCGATCCCTGCGACCGCGCGCGCCACCGACCATTGGTTGGCAGGCGGCGGGAGAATAGGTGCGACTTATTTCCAAATTGTTTCCAGACGAACCAACTGCGCCGGGAAATGGAATCTCTGGCCGTCTTGCGTAGTTGATGTACCCTCGCGCGCTGCGCGCGAATGACCAGGCGGGCAGGGAGTAGGTGACGATGCAACCCATCAAAATTGCGGTGCTCCATGGCGGGCCTTCCAGCGAGCACGACATCTCGGTGTGGTCGGCGACCGGCGCGATCGCGGCGCTGCGCGGCAACGGTCACGAGGTCCATCCTGTGTTTGTGGGCAAAGACGGCCTGTGGCACTTCAGCGGCAGCGACGCGAGCGCCGGCAAGGCGACCGACAACCCTTTGGCGCTATGGAGCGCGATCGAACTGCTGAACGAGATCGGCGTCGACATGTGCTTCATGGGCTTTCACGGCACCTACGGCGAAGACGGCAAGATCCAAGCGGCGTTGGAGTTGGTCGGCCTGCGCTATACCGGCTCGGGCGTGGCGGCGAG
>CAXRHS010000125.1:0-2677 GCA_964230235.1 Myxococcota bacterium | reverse complement strand
GTCGAGAGCGCGCAACTGTGGTACCAGCCCAGCGCCATCGCCACGGTCGGCTCGCTGAGACCGGCGACGGCTACGGTTTTGGCGGCGACGATGCCGGCCGCGACGCCGACTTGACCGTGGCTGTTCTGGCCCCAACAGTGGATGGCCCCGTCGCCGGCTTGGGCGCAAGTGTGCTCGCGGCCGAGCCAAAGCCCTTTCCAGCCGATGCCGGCTTGCGCGGGCGCGGGCTTGAGTACGGTGGCGTCGGTTGAGCCGTTGAGCGCGCCATCGCCGTTTTCGCCCCAGCACCAGATTTCACCCGGCAGGGTCAGGGCGCAGGTGCGGTCGCCGTTGGCCGCGACGAACTTGAAGGTGTTGGCGAGCACGCCTGCGACCGGCGAGGGTGCGCTGCTGCCCTGCTTGGTGCCGGTGCCGAGCTGGCCAAAATCGTTGTTGCCCCAGCAAAGCAGGTGGTCGCCTGGCACCAGGGCGCAACTGTGGCGGTGGCCAGTGGCGACGATGGCGCCGGCGGTGGTGGCTTTGACTGGCAAACCGACGATGGAAAATGGCGTCGGCGACGAGCCCTTGCCCGCCGCGCCCAGCTGGCCGTCGTTGTTGTCGCCCCAGCACTTGAGCATGCCAGCGCCATACCATCCGCAGTTGTGGTAGCCGCCGCCGTGCAACGATTGGATGCCGAGCGGGACCAGCGCGCTCGAAGTTGGGGTCCACTGCACCACCGGCGCCGGGTTGCCGCCTTGCTGAAAGCCGTTGTCGCCCCAACAGTTCAGATCGGTAGTCTTGCTGCCTGCGCAGGTGTGGTAGGCCCCGGCGGTCAGAAACGCGGCGCCGACCAACGGCAATACCACCGGGTCGAGCTTGGCGGTCGCGAGGCCATTGCCGAGTTGACCGTTGGCCGAGTCGCCCCAGCACACCAACCCGCCGTTCTTGGTCATCGCGCAGGTGTGCCAGGCGCCGGCAGATAGCTGGGTCAACAGCTTGGGCAGGCCGCTGACTTCAATCGGCGAGGCGCTTTTGACACTGCCGCTGGTCGCAAGCTGGCCGTGGCTGCCGTCGCCCCAACACAGTGCCGTGTCGTCTTCCATCAGCGCGCACGAGTGGGCGGCGCCGCAGGCGATGGCGGTGACCGCGCCGAGCGGGGTCTTGGCCTTGACCGCGCTCAGCTTGCCCGACAGGTCGCCAAAGCCCAGCTGCCCGTCCTCGTTGGCGCCCCAGCACCACACCGAGCCGTCGTTGACCAGCACCGCGCACGCATGTTGTGCGCCGACCGCCAACGCCGACGCCGGGCCGGGCAGGCCCTTGACCTGAACCGGCGCATGCTGCTCTCCGGGCGTGCCGCCCAACTGGCCCTTGGCGTTCTCGCCCCAGCACAAGATTGCGCCTTTGTCGTCGCGGCCGCAGGTGAAGTACTTGCCCGCCGCGACTTCTTTCCATGCCAAACCGCCGCCAACGGCGACTGGCAGGTCCTTGCTGGCAGTGCCGCCGTCGCCCAACTGGCCGTAGCTGTTGTCGCCCCAGCACCAGGCCTTGCCGGCTTTGTCGACGGCACAGGTATGCCCGAGGCCGGCCGAAAGGCTGCGAATGCCGGTGCCGAGGTTGGTTTGGGTTTGCGGCAGTTCGGTCTTGGATTTCTTGCCGAGCGCCAACTGACCGTCGTCGTTGCGCCCCCAGCACGCGATGTCGCCACTGGTCATGGCCGCGCAGCTGTGAAAGCCGCCACTTGCGATGTGCAGCAGCGTTCCCGCTGGCAGCGTCGCTGGCGTGGGCGATTCGATGCTGTCGGTGCCGGCCGCTGAACCGCACTGGCCAAACGAGTTGTCGCCCCAGCAGCGCACCGTGTTGTTGGCGGCGATGGCGCAGGTGTGGCGGTCGCCGGCGCCCAGGCCTTTGGCGGTTTTGGCGCAAATGTCTGCCGGCGTGCAGCCGGGCGAGGCATCGACTTCGGCGGCCGCATCCGCGGTGTCTGGCTTGGTGTCGGTGGTGGCTGCGGCGTCAGCGAGGCCGCCGTTGTCCACAACCGGGGTATCTGCGGCACCCGTCGTGTCCTCTTGAACGTCGTCGCCGCCAGCAATGGTGAGATCGCCCGCGTCCTTGGGCTTGATGATCTTGATGCAGGCTTTGGTGTCACTGCCCGAGAAGCAAGCGGGGTCAGGTAGAGTAAGCGGTGCACAGGCGGCCAGCGTGGCCATTGCGACGGCCACCCGCAGCGCGCACTGCCAGGTCGGCGGCGCACGGGTCACCACGCCCACCCCACGACCAGACCTTGGGGCGCCGGCAAGACTTGCACGGTCGCGTGCGTCGGTTTTGGTTGGCGCAGTTGGCCGAGGACGGCGCCGCCTGCGGCCAAGATGCCGCCGGTGATGGCCATGCTCCAGCCAGCGGTTTGCAAAGCGGCCGCCGACTCTGCACGCGATTTGGCCTCGGCGTAGCTGAACGGGATGGCCTTGGTCTTGCCGTTGGCCGCCAGGTAGCCGTGGGTGTCGCTGTCGAGGTTGTGGTCCTGAACCAGACCGACCGTGAGCAGCGCCGCGCCGACCGCGCCCAAAGCGGCACCGCCGTACAGGGCCGCGCGGGGAGCCCATGGAGGCACCGCCAGCGGCGCGCGCACCGGGTCGGGATCAGGCGGTGGATTGCGGCGGCGTTCTTCGGCCAGTCGCTCGGCCTCGGCGCGCTGGCGTTC
>CAXRHS010000124.1:0-4258 GCA_964230235.1 Myxococcota bacterium | reverse complement strand
GCGGTGTGTTTGCCGTTGACGGTGCGCCTTGCAAAGAGGTGTCGCTGCGCCCTGGGCTGTGGGTGGCGCTGGCGCCAGGCTTGAGTCTCGAGGTGCTGGATGTCGAACTGCCCGACTCCATGTTGGCGCTGCAAGCGGAAGGACTGCCGCGCCAGACGCTGGTCGGGGCGTGCAGCATCTTGACCGAACCACGGCTGTGTGTGGTCGGCCGCTACCAGGAGGATGCCGCGGCCCAGTTGTGGAACCAGGGTGTGGCGTGGCGGTTGCGCCTGGCCGGCGAAACGGTCCGTGATCTGGCGCCGGGCGACACCTTTATGGTGGGCGGCCATCTAGTATCGGCGGTTGCCGTGCCGGTGTCTGGGGTCGGCTTTGCGCGCACCAAGGTCAAAGGCGCCTTTGTCACCCCGCTGCACATCATCGCCGGCTATGAGACGGTGCACATCCACTTGTTGGGGCACGGGACCGAGCCGCCGGTCGCCATCGACGGCATTTCGGCACGCATCTTGTCGGAATTGGTCGCCCTGCAAGGGCCAGCCGGGTGGGAAGTGCTGGCCGGCGAAATCTGGCGCGACGAGCCGGATCGCTTGCGCCTGCGCCAGCGCTGGGATGTCAGCCTCGCGCGTCTGCGCGGCAAGCTGCGCGCGGCGGGCATTCGGCCGGACCTCATCCGCGCAGGCGGCACCGGCCAGGTCGAGTTGCTGCTGTACCAAGGCGATCGGGTTGATGACCGCACCTGAAGACGACCGCGCGCAAGCGTGGCCCCCTTCTGGCGTGGACTGGGCGGCGCCACCGCAGCGCACCTCAGCGCCGGCGCACCCGTTTGCCACGCCCGAAGCCGGGCGCTATCTGGTGGGCGGGGAACTCGGCCGCGGCGCAATGGGGGTGGTGCACGCCGCACTGGATGCGCGCCTGAAGCGCACGGTCGCGCTCAAGCGGGCGACCACGGCCGCGGGGACGGCGCACCTGGCGCAAGAGGCCGAACTCACGGCTGGCCTGGATCACCTGGGAATCATCCAGGTGCACGACGCCGGCGTGGACGCGGACGGTGTGCCGTTCTACACGATGCGGGTGGCTGCCCACCGCACGCTTGCGGATGCGCTGACAGAGACCGAACAGCTGCCCGCGCGCCTGCTTCTGCTGCGGCGCGTCTTGGCGGTGTGCGAAGCGGTCGCGTATGCGCACGACCACGGCGTCGTCCACCGCGACCTCAAGCCGGCCAACATTTTGCTGGGCGAGTTTGGCGAGACGCAGGTGGCGGATTGGGGTCTGGCCGTTTCCGTGACCGGGTCGGGCGCACACGCTCCGGCGGGAACACCGGGCTATCAAGCGCCGGAGGTTGCCAGCGGTGCTCTGCCCGCAACGCAGGCCGACGTCCATGCGCTGGGTGTCCTGCTGGCCGAAGTCATCGTCGGCCAGCCGCTGGCAGTGGCGTTTGCGCACAATCGCGACGCCTTGTCCGCGGCACTCGCGCAGGTGGCGAATGTGCCGGTGGGCTTGTCGGCCGTCGTTGCCCGCGCCACCGATGCCTTGCCAGAGCGCCGCTATCGCGATGCCAAGGCATTGGCGGCAGACCTCGAAGCGCTGTTGAATGGTCGCCTGGTCGCGGCGCATCGCTACACACCATGGCAGCTCGCGCGGCGATTTGCCGTGGCGTGGCGGGCACCGCTGCTGGTGGCCGTGGTTGCGCTGGTCCTGCTGGCCCTGGCGCAAGCTGTGGCCTTTGTGCGCACGGTTGCCGAGCGCGACCGGGCCGTGGCTGCCGAAGTGACCGCGAGACAGGCGCTGCAGCGAGCAGACCGCAACCTGGGGCAGGCACTGCTTGAAGCCGCACGGACCGCAGCCCGCGCCGACCAACTGCCGGAAGCCGAACTGCTGGCCGCCCACGCTTTGCGCCTGCGCGAGGACCCGGCTGCGCGCGGGGTGTTGATGCAGGCGCGCGTCCAGACCGCCCGCCAGGCTGGCCCGCCTGTACCAGTGCCTGCAGATTGTTTGCGCGTGCTCCCAGACGCGACGGGCGACGCCTTGCTCTGCCTGCGCGCCGACGCCGCTGCCTATTACCAGGCGACTGCGGATCGGTCTTTCGGCCTGCGCTGGCGCTCGCCAGTTGCTGCGCTCGACGGCACGGTGACCGCTACCGGCATCCTGGTGTCGCTGGGACCGGAGCGCTTGATGGCACTGGACAAGCAGGATGGCCGCGCACGGGCCATCGCCAATGTGCAGACGGGCAGGGGAAACTGGCTGCCCGCCACCTCCGACCACCTGGGCGCACGCATTGCCGCCGATGGTGTCGCGGTGTTTGATCCGACCACCGGCCAGTCCCAACAGTGGTCGACCTGCGACGGCCGCGGCACGGTGGCGGTGGCGCGAACTGCGCAAGCCCAGGCATCGCCGTCAACCATCGCGGCGGTGTGCGACTCTGGCCAGGTACAGATACTGGCCGAGGCCGCGACGCCGACGGCTTTCGCCAGCGGCCTAGGCATCGGGCAGCGCGGGGCGAGCGCCGCGTGGTGGCAGCCGGACCAACTGGGCCTGGTCATCGGCACCCACGTGGGCGCTGTCGGCGTGTTCGATTGGCCGGGTCGCACGCTGCGCTACGTGGCGCAGACTGGCGTCGGCCAGGTCGTGCGCATCGCGGGCAGTGACGGTCGCGCTGTCGCCCTGGGCGATCGGGGCGCCGTCGCGGTATGGGACTTGCAGTCAGGGGCGATCCTGGCGCGGCTACCCGCGAGCGCGGGTCGGACGCTTGCGGTCGCGTCGGACGGCGAATTGCGCCTTTTCGGTCCGGCGATGACGCGTTGGCAGGTTCCCGCGCTGGCGCGGGCGCTGACCTTGCCGGGCGGCGACCGCGAACACGGTCTTGCCTCTGCCGCGCTGGCACCCGATGGCGCGCGGCTGGCCATTGCGCGCGCCGACGGCACGCTGCTGGTGGTGCGCGCCTGCGACGGCGGTGTTCTGTTTCGCGACCAGCCAGCCGAGCACGTGCTCAAGTTTGCGGCCTGGTCCGCCGACGGCGCCCGGCTGGCGGTCGCCGCGGCATCCAGGCCGGGGTTTTTCGACTACGCGGCCGCCGGTCCGTGGCACCGTTTGCCAGCCCCCCGGCTTGGCGGCTTGCGGCGTGTCATCGTGCTGCAAAGCGGCGCTCAAGTCGCTGCGCCCTACACCCCTGGGCTGCATGTCATCTCGACTCAGGGCGAAGTTGTGGCGTATTCGCCCACTGCAGCCAGCGGCGAGGCGTAGGCGTTTCGCGACCTGTCGGCCGCGGCAGGCCAACGTCACGGTGTCGCGGTGGACGCAGTTGGCGGCATCCACCGCATCGACGACGGTCGCTACGTCGCCCTCAAGCTGCTAACCGGCGTGCCCGGCGCCGAGGTCGCCGACATTTCGCGCGACGGAACGCTCATCGCGGTTGGCAGCGAGGGCCGCATTGCCCTGCTGGACGGATCGGGTCGTCCGACCGCTGCCGCGGCGACTGGCGGCGACCGAGTTCTGGATGTGGCGTTCAGTCCCGACGGCCGCTGGTTGGCGCTCGCTGAACTGTCCGGCACCACGCGCATCCTCGACGCCGCCACCCTCAAGTCGCGCGCGATCCTGGGCGGTCATGCGCGCCGGATCAGTGCGGTGACGTTTGACGGGAGCGGCCGTTGGCTGGTCACGGCGAGTTGGGACGGCAGTGCGCGCCTATGGGACCTGCCGACGCTGACCGAGTCTGCCGCCACATTGCTCGCCCAAGCCGAAGCGCGCTGGGGACTTGACCTCGAAACGGCCCTGGGTCGGTAGCGTCGGGCCAGCGCACGGCGTGTTGCGCTTTGGTTTCAACGGTTCCCATTGACTCCCGCGACCCTCTGTACGAACGGTGTAGGATGGCAAGCGTGCCCCAAGTCGCTATTGTCCATGCGATCCGGCGCCCACATTCGCCGGCCTTGCGGTCGCGATGAAGTTGATGAATTTGTTCAAGCGCGGCAAGCAGGTTTGCCCGCCGTTCGCGTTTGTTGTCGCAGTCGCCGCGCCGGCGTGCGGCGCTGACCCTGCGCCAGCCGGCGGGGCGGGCGCGACCGCCGGGGTCGATGCGGCAAGCCTCGATAGCCAGTCAACGGGCGACGAAACGTTGGTCAGCGACGGGGCGGGCCGAAGCGGCGACAGTTCGGCCGCAGGTGCAGACAGCGCCCCTTCGCCCTCAGACGGCTCGCCTGCCGCAGCAGACTCCGTCGCGCCAGATTCCGATGCCGCTGCCGACGCCTTGGCCGTTGCAGACACCGAA
>CAXRHS010000123.1:0-2243 GCA_964230235.1 Myxococcota bacterium | reverse complement strand
GCGAGCGGGTCGGCGTGCTCAAGGTTCGGCTGTATCGGCCGTTTCCCGCGGCGGCTTTGGCGGCTGCCCTGCCCAAGACTTGCCGGCGCATCGCGGTGCTCGACCGCTGCAAAGAGCCAGGGGCGCCCGGTGAACCGCTGTACCTCGATGTGCTGGCTGCGCTGCGCGATGCGGCGCAAGACGGCGCGCAAAACGCGTCAATCGACGTTATCGGTGGGCGCTACGGCCTGTCCAGCAAGGAGTTCACGCCTGCGATGGGGCGCGCCGTGTTTGACGCACTGCGGCAGGACCGGCCGCGGCGGGTCTTCACGGTCGGCATCCGCGACGACGTCAGCGGGCTGTCGCTCGACTACGACCCGACTTGGAGCGTAGAGACGGACGAGGTGGTCCGCGCGGTGTTCTACGGTCTGGGCGCCGATGGCACGGTGGGGGCCAACAAGAATGCCATCAAGATCATTGGCGAAGAGACCGACCACTTTGCGCAGGGCTACTTCGTGTACGACTCGAAGAAGTCGGGGGCGCTGACGGTCTCGCACCTGCGCTTTGGTCCGCGGCCCATCCAGTCGAGCTACCTCATCGACCGCGCTGGCTTTGTCGGCGTGCACCAGTGGAACTTCGTCGACCGCTATGACGTGCTGGAGCGCGCCGCTCCGGGCGCGACGGTGCTCTTGAACAGCCCGCTGCCGGCCGCGCAGGTGTTTGACGCCCTGCCCTTGCCGATGCAGCGCACCATCTTGGGGCGTGGCCTGCAACTGTTTGCAATTGACGCGGTCACGGTCGCCCGGCAGGCCGGCATGGGCGGTCGCATCAATACCGTGATGCAGACCTGCTTCTTCGCGCTGGCCAATCTCTTTTCGCGAGACGAGGCCATCGGCCACATCAAGCACGCCATCGAAAAGAGCTACGCCGGCAAAGGTGCAGAGGTCGTTCGCAAGAATTTCGCGGTGGTCGATGCGGCGCTCGATCACCTGGTGGCCGTGCCGCTGCCGGACCACCTGACGGCCGACCACGACTTGCCGCCGCCGGTCCCGTCGCATGCCCCCGAATTCGTGCAGCGGGTGACCGCGCTGATGCTCGCCGGCAAGGGAGACCTGCTGCCGGTCAGCGCATTCGCGGCGGACGGGGTATGGCCAACTGCCACGGCGCAGTGGGAGAAGCGCAACCTCGCCCTGCAAATCCCAGTCTGGGATGCCGAACTGTGCATCCAATGCAACAAATGCGCGGTGGTCTGCCCGCACGCCGCCATTCGCGCCAAGGTGTTCGCGCCCGAGGCCGCCGCCAACGCGCCAGCAACCTTCAAGGCGGTGCCGTTCAAAGCCAAGGACTTCGGGCAGGTGCAGTACAGCATCCAGGTCGCCCCCGAGGATTGCACCGGCTGCACCCTGTGCGTCGAGGTCTGTCCGGCCAAGGACAAGCGCCAGCCCGACCGCCGCGCGCTGGCGATGGCCGACCAGGCGCCGCTGCGTTCTCAAGAGCATGATAATTTTCAGTTCTTTCTTGGTTTGCCCGAGCCAGACCGCACCCGCGTGCCGCTGGATATCAAGGGCTCGCAGTTCTTTCAGCCGCTTTTCGAGTATTCGGGCGCGTGCGCCGGCTGTGGCGAAACGCCCTACGTCAAGCTGTTGACCCAGTTGTTCGGCGACCGCCTGGTGATGGCCAACGCCACCGGATGTTCGTCGATTTTCGGCGGCAACTTGCCGACCACGCCGTACGCCACCGACGCGCAAGGTCGCGGCCCGGCGTGGGCCAACTCGCTTTTCGAGGACAATGCCGAGTTTGGCATGGGCATGCGCATGGCCATCGATCAGGTGACCGACCAAACCCGGTCGCTTTTGCGCAAGCAGCGCGAGCAAGTGGGCGCAGAACTGTGCGACGCGCTCCTATCCGCCACCCACGGTGACGAGGCCGAGCTCGCCGCGCAGCGCGCCCGCGTGGGGCTGTTGCGGCAGCGCCTGCAGCCTTTCGCGGACGCCGACGCGCGCAGGCTGGCCGACCAGGCCGACTACCTGGTGCACAAGTCGGTGTGGATCGTCGGCGGCGACGGCTGGGCCTACGACATTGGCTTCGGGGGACTCGACCACGTGCTGGCTTCGGGCCGAAACGTCAACATCCTGGTGCTCGACACGGGCGTCTATTCAAACACCGGCGGCCAAGCTTCCAAGTCGACGCCGCGGGCGGCCGTGGCCAAGTTCGCCGCCGGCGGCAAAACGGTGAAACGCAAGGATCTCGGCATGTTGGCGGTC
>CAXRHS010000122.1:0-3874 GCA_964230235.1 Myxococcota bacterium | reverse complement strand
ACCGCCATCCCCTCGGGACCGATGGGCGACAAGAACAGGCCGGCTTGGACCTGCAGGTCGCGCAGGCTGGCGGCGCGATAGCCGACGTGCGCTTGTTGGATCCAGCGCCAGAGTTCCGCATCGCTGCCGTTGGCGTACGCGGCGCCTGGCAGGTTCGGTTCGCTGGCGTAATAGGTTGCGCTGGCCGGGCCGGCTTGCAAGGTGATGCGCCCGCTCAAGCCCTGATCAACCCATTGGGCGTCAAACGCGACCTCCGACAGCGTCAAGCTGGCGTGGCGGTTGTCGAACCCGCGGGCGTGGGTGATGCCGTTGACCGGGCGGTTGAAATTCCACTGACCGTAGGCCGTTGCCCAGCCGCCCAACACAAAGCTCGCCGGCGCTGTCTCGACTTCTCCGGTCAGTTCGGCGGCGCTCGCTCCACCGTGGGGCGCTGAGTGCGCGGCGGTTGGCGTCGGCGGCGCGGCCGGGTCCAGCGCCAGCGCCGAGGTTGCAGACCCCAGAACTGGGAGCAGGGCGAACAGGGCGTAGCGCATGGCAGGGCCGGGCCGAACGGGGTCGGCGTGCGCGATGCTAGCATGGTCACCCAATTCCGAGATCAACTTTGGATTGCAGCCGCGGGTCGGCTGCGCGGCAGACGCGAGCGCGGCGACCCACTCAGCAAGCGCGAGATCGCAGGCCTGGCACAGGATGCCGGACATGGACGATCGAGTATGGCATGGGTTGGGGCGGGTGGCGTGAGGCGTGGAGCCGCCGACCGCGGTCATGGTCGCGGCCTCCCAACCGTCCTGCCCGCCAACACCGCCATGCCGACGTACACCAGCAACGTCGACAGGCAAACCTGCTCGATGACCGGCGGCGCGGGTCCAAAGTAGACCAAGCCGTTGACCACCAAGCCGACGACCAGCACGGCCAGGCCACGCGGCGAGACAACGCCGCGCTGCCACACCCACCAGCTACCTGCAAAGACCGCCGCCTCCAGCAACACCGAGGCCCAGCGGTCGTGCCAAAGACCAAGCCCTACCCTTGGCGCATCGCCGGCCAGCAGTGGCAAGTCGGCCGCATGCATCGGCAGGTCAAGCCACCAATGCGAGGCAACGGCAAGCGCGATCCCAGGCCACGCCGCCGCCCGCTCGGGCATGGCGTGCCGGTACCACGCCCACCACAGCAGCGCGCAGGCCGCAGCCCAGACCACACTGGCGGCGAGGCTGTGGCTCCATGGCATCCAGTCCAGCGCCAGGTCATTGCTCGCGGTAATGCCCGGTTGCACATGCGCGCGTTCCACGCCGACCAGCACCAACGCATCCCAGGCAAAATCGACGGCCTGCGCGGCGACAAACAGCGCCCACAGGGGCAGCGACGGCCAGCGCCGGGCAAGGATAAATGCGGGGCCATAGTGGCCGATGAGCATCGCGGGCCAACGCCGCCGATGGGCGGGCAGGCCGGCAGCGTGGCAGAGCGCTCGCATCGGAGCAAGCCTGGTAGGGATCGCCCAATGGGGTCCCTTGTGGGCGGACCACAACTCATGCAACTACGCGGCGTTCTTGTGGCTCACGACTGCTGAAGCCGCAGGCCTAGGACAGGAACCCCGATCTGCGCCGGGCTGGGCTTTCATATTTGATTACTTAGCCTTGCGCAGGCAAGGCTTTGCACTGCTAGGCCGCGGCTTCAGCCGCCGGCGGTAGCAGCGCGGACCGTGTGCCGACCCTGTCGCCAGTCGCCCACATTGCAAGAACCGCACCCCAGTTCACGGCACCGCTCCGTGCATGTCGCGGCTTCAGTTCACGGTAATCGGATAGCTCCACCCGTTGTTGCCCTCGTTGGCTTCGACCTGCACATCGGTGGCGTCAATCTTGAACACAAGGAAATAGCTGCCCGCTGCGGTCGCCGCCGGAATCGTGAACCCAACCGGCGAGTCCGCGGCCCCCATCTGGCTGATGGTCGCCCCCTGGCCGGCAGGCAGCGCAGGCAAGGGCACTGAACTCCACAGCACCACGTCGTCGCTGCTGAACAGGTTGTCTTTGCTCAACGCCAGGCGAACGTAGGTCGCGGGCGAGGTGCCGCCTTTGCTACCAGCAGACCCGAAATTCTTGAGGTTGGTCTTCTTGACCTGCGCAGAGGTTCCCTTGGCAATGGTGCTCGGCGTCGGACCCACCGGCCCTGTGGGCTCCAGCCAGCCCAGGTCGATCGCCGACAGCGTGACCCCAAAGCAGGTCTGGTTGTTGGTCAGTGACTTCTCCAGCACCGCGCCGTCCTCGTTGAAGGCCATGCACATCGTCAGCGCCATCGGTTGCGGAACACCACCCACCGCAGCCCCCATCTTGACGGTGCCATCGGGCAGCCCGGTTACCACCGCGTTGGGCACCTGAAACGGCACTGAAAGTGTCGATGCGGTCGGTATCGACTTGTCACTGGTCGCCTTGACCTCCCAGATCTTGCTCGGGTTGGCAGAGCCCGGCGCGCCGGTTTGCAGCCAGCAGCGGACGGCGAAGTTGGCAAAGGCCACCTCTCCGATGTTGGCGAGGTTCGACAAGTAGCACGCGGGCGTCGAGCCATACTGACCCGCGGAGCTCCAAGCGCCGCTGTTCAAAAACCCGGGCGGCTGAGTGGGCGGACTCGCATTCGGACCGGCGATGGCGGCCAGCGCCACTTCGGCCACCGTCACCACTTTGAGCGGCACGCACAGAGCGTTGTTGGCGGTATTCAGTTCTTTGAGTGGATTGCCAGGCTGCAACTGCACGCACAGGTGGTTGGCGATAATGCTGCCCTTGTTGCCCGTCAAGTCCAAGTTCAGGGTGACGTCTTTGCTGGCGCCGGCGGCGAGCAAACCGGTATTGGGCGTGCCTCCGACGACGCCGAGGCCGAGGTCACCAGCGCCAGCCTGGTTGTCGCCCGACAGCGACGGCTTGACCAGCGCCTCCAACCCTGCGATGGGCGCGCCGTTGCCCACATTCTTGTAGGTCACCGTGACCGGATACGGGCCCCAATTCCAGAACCATGTGTCCTTGGAGGGCTTTATCGCCACCACCTCGTAGTCGGGCATCAGCATTTCGATGGGCGCACACTTGACGTTGTTGGCCGGGGTCGGGTCGGTGCCCGTCAGCCAGGTGATCTGCACGCACAGGAACTTGTGCTTGGCGTCTTGGACGGCCGTGGCCAGCGCGGCGCTGTAGGCGATGGTCTTGGTCGGCGCGGTCGCAGCCACCGAGATTGGCCCGGTCGCGCCATTGTCGACGTGCAGCTTGAGGTCGTCGGTGCTCACGGCGTCATCGCTCGACAAGTATGCGGTGGCCGTTGCCGAGGTCGGCTTCTTGCCGGGGTTGGCCATGGCGACCTCCCATTTGACCGTGCCAGCAAGCCCGACCTTTGGCGTGACCACGGTGACCGCCGTGACACTGTAGTCGGTCGGGCCCACGCAGTTGGCAATCGGCGCGTTTTGGCACTTGGCGCTGACGCAAGTGTCGGTGGTGCAGTCGTTGCCGTCACTGCAATTGGCATTGCTGGTACAGGCTTTGCAGTTCGGTACAGCGGTCGCGACACAAGCGCCAGACTGCCCGTCGCAGCTGTCGGTGGTGCACGCGTCTTTGTCGTCGCACACCTTGGCGGTGGCCTTGCAAGCGCCGGCGGCGCACACTTCGCTCGTGCACGGGTCGCCGTCGTCGCAGGGGGCGGTGTTGTTCGCCGCCGTGCAGCCTTTGACCTTGTCGCAGCTGTCGGTGGTGCACGGGTTCTTGTCGTCGCAAACCACCGCGGCACCGGCCATGCAGGCCTTGTCTTTGCACCCGTCCGGGGTCGTGCACGCACTGCCATCGTCGCACGGCGCGGCGTTGGCGTTGTTCTGGCAGCCCTTGGCTTTGTCGCAGCTGTCGTCGCTGCA
>CAXRHS010000121.1:0-4664 GCA_964230235.1 Myxococcota bacterium | reverse complement strand
GGTCGTGCTGGTGGGGCCGTTAACGGTGGGGGGGGGGCTTTGTTCAGATCGTTGATTTTACAGCGTTAATTCAGATAACGGTCTTGTGAGTTTCGGCAAACCCACGGTCGCTGGCATTTGCGGCTTGGGCTTGCGCGGTACTGGCGTCGAATCGCCGCGCCGGTGCACGGTGGGCGCGCACCAACCTTCTGCCGCGGCAGCGTCCGCCAATAGGTTTTTCACGGGCCCTTACGGGCACCACTGCTGCTTGTCGGGGCAGCAGTCGCCCGCCTCTTCGCACACGTCGTCGCAATAGCAGCCCTCGACGCTGCCGCCACAGGCGTTCTTGCAGCTGCCAGGGACCGGGCCGCAGTCTTGTGGGCAGGGATCGTCCTCGCCCGGGGCACAAATACCGTCGCCGCACGTCGGCTTGGTCGGGCAGTCCGCCGGGCAGACGTAGAAGCTCTCCAGTTGCCCGTCGCACACCTTGTCGCCGCAGGGTGCTTTTCCCGTGCAGTCGGCGGGACAGACCTTGGCGTTCTCTGGGTGTGCGCACTTGCCGTCGCCGCAGGTGGCCACGGCCGCGCAGTCTTGCGGACACAGCGCAGCAGTCTCGCCGGGGTCGCAGCTGCCGTTTGGGCAAGCGGCTGCCGTCGCACAGTCCTTGGGGCAGGTCGCCGGCGACTCGCCAACGAGGCACTTGCCGTCGCCGCAGAGGGGGGCGGGTGCGGTATCGCCGGCGCCATCGGCGTGGCCGACCTCCGCGTCCAAGGTATCGGCGCTATCCGGTGCTGCGACGGTATCCGTCGCGGTTGGCGAGGCATCCGCGGCGGAATCTGTGACTGGCGCGTCGGCCTGGCCTTGGACGTCAACAGCGGCGTCCGCGTCGATAGCGGCCGAGCCGGCACCCGTGGGGGCTGCCGCGGCGCACGAGGCGAGGGCCAGGGCGAACAAGGCGCTGATGCGGTCCATGTGCAGACGTCCAGACCGCACCTGGCGGCGCAGCGATCATACGCTTTTGCGGGCAGGATCGGCAGGCGGTCGCGCGGCTCCGCGACTAGCGCCGCCACTCCACCCCAAAAGTCAGGCAGGGCCCTTCCAAATCGCCGTCTGTCTGGTCTACCTCGATACCACCCACGCCAAAGGTCAGCAGCATCGTGCCCGCTTCGCCCAGGCCGCGCAGGTAGGTGCGGCCGCCAAGTTCGAAAAAGGACATGTCGGCGCTCGCGATCCAGGCTGCGCGCAGATCGAAAAGGCGCGACACCGGCGCCACCACCGAACCATCGAATTGCGCAAAGGTGTCAAAGCCAACCGTCTCGCCCAGCGCGGCCCGCACGTGCAAGTGGCCGCCGTCGCGCGAGCCCAGCCGCACTTCGGCCGAACCGGCCCATCGCCAGGGATTGTCGGTCAAGCACTGCGGCGTCTGAACGCTGCCGTTGAAAAAGAAGCAGTCGTTGCGATTGGACCTTCCCAGGCCGCCGCCGGCGCCGACCGCAAAGTAGTCCGCGTCGTACATCAGCGACAGGTCGAGCATGCTCGCGCTGATGCCGTGGTTGTTCGACAGCGTGACCGGCGACCCGCGGGCGACAATGGCCAGGCCGCCCGAGCCGATGCCAAGCTCAAAGCCCACCTGCGCCCCGAGGTCGCGCAGAGGCAACACCGGCCGCACCCAGGCGCTAACCCAGGTGTCGTAGTTCGGCCGAGCGACTGCGAAACGATAGGTCTGTGGCGGCATGACGGTGCGCTCGACCGCATCGCCTGGTTCGATCGCGGCGCCGCGCGGCAACTCCACCCAAGCCCGGTTGGCGTAAGCGCGCGCGACCTGGCCGACCACCGGTTGCCGCAGCAGCGTCGTCTCACCTTCCGGCCCTTTGCCCGGCGCTGGCCGCACCAGTGCCGCCTGGCCGACCACGAAGCCGCCGGATCGCAGCATTAGGACCTCGGCCTCGCCGTTGGCCACGGCGACGACCTCGCCAGCTGCCAGTTCGCTGTCGTCCACCCGGACCGGCCGCGGTGCCCAGTCGATCGCCGTCGGCGCACCCGCCAACCCCGGCACGCGGTAGTCGCTGACCTGGCCTGCCGCATCGACCTGCAACAACACCGGCCGCGGCGTCAGCACCACCGCCACCAGCACACCTGCCTCCAGACGCACGTCGACGACCGGCCCGCCCAGGTGGCGCTCGTCGGTCAGACGGGGGGCCTCGCCCTGGTCGTTCCAGGTCTGCAGCGTGCCGGCATCGGTGGCGACAAAGCGCAAGTGGCCGAAGCGCCATTGGCGGGCAACGGTTCCGGCGTGCGCAGCGGGTGACCCGTCGGCTGCGGCAGCAGGCGCGGCGGCACTTGCAAGGCACAGGGCGAGGCTGGAGCAGAGGATCAGGTGGCGTGGCATGGCATGGTCCGCGGGCTGAGCGACCGCAGTGTACGCGCGCCGTGCGCGGGAGGCCAGCACATCCCCCCCATTGTTCAGATCGTTGAAACTACGCGACTTGTTGGCACAGCAACCCAACGCTGGCTGCCGCGCCCGCAAAGCCGCCTCGCGGGCGGCAGTCAAGCCCGTTGAACGACCCCCCCCATTATTCAGATCCATGAACTGGCTAGTTTTTTTCGGGCTTCAACAGCATGGCCAGTGGTCCGTGGCGCAGTTGCGCCAGCCAGTCGCGCATCGCCCCCTCGCGCGCTGCGATCCAGAGGTTGGCGCTGGTGCAGCCCAGGCGACGCGCGCATTCGCCGGCCGCGGCGAGCTCGCGGTGGGCGACGGTCAGTTCTGTTTCTGCCCCGCCGCTGGCAAGCCAGGCCAGCCAGGCGCCCGGCGACTTTGCGCCGGCGCGCGCCAGCACAGCGGTGCGCTCGCCGGCGCGCAAATCGTCCAGCCCGTCGCGCAGGTCGTCAACACGCTGGTGGGAGGCGACCAGGTGATCAACCAGCGCAGACAGCACCGCGAGTTCCGACCAGCGGTCCGTCAGCGCCAGCGCGGCAGCCCCGGGCAAAATCACTGGCCGCGAACGGTCGAGTACCTGTTGGAACTCGCCTTCGCCATAGGGCCCATCGCCAGCCGCGAGCTGTTGCTCCAAGACCATCGCAACGGCATAGCGCGCCCAGCAGTCGGCGTGCAGTTGCCAATACGCCGCGCCCACCGGGTGGCGACCGACCAAGGCGGCATGGCGGGCCGTCAGCGCAGTACTGAGCAACAGCGCCGCGCTGGCGTCACCGACGCGGCGATCGCACCAGTCGTCTTGCACGCGCACGGCGAGGTAGCCCGCCAAAGCCGAGCCAACGAGATCGACTACGGTCTGCTCGGGCAGACGGCGCGCGAGCCAAAGCGGCAGCAGCACCACCGGCTGCGACACGGGCAGCAGGTATGGCTCGGCGCCATCGGCAGCCGCAGCACCGGTCGTCGCGGCCATGGCCGCAAACGCGGCCTGCAATGGCGCACCCAGGCTGGCCGACCACTGCCGCAATTCGGCAGATGCCTGTGCCAGCAACCGGAGATCGCCGGCCTCAACCCAGGGCGGCGCGGCGCTCACGGCCGAACGGTCGCTTTGCCCGCAAAGTACGCCTGATAGGTGGCCCAGGTTTGGGTCGCCACCGTCCGGCCCAGCGCGAGGCCGGCCACGTTGTCCGCCTGGATGTGGTAGCCGCCGAGCACTCGCGATATTCCCGCCATCTCGGCCGCAGAGGTGAACGTCGGCATGCGCAGCTCGACATCGGTGGTGGCCGGCAGCCCGGTGGCCGGCTTGCCGTCGCGCGCCTGGATCAGAGCTGGCGGCAAGCCGGGCTCGGTCAGCGCCCCGGCCTTGCGCCGCTCGATTGCCTCGTAGCGGTCGCTGCCGGTGAACAACTCCAGCATCTTGGCCGCCGCGCCACTCACGGTGCTATGGCCGCTGGTATAGCCGGGAAACGGCGGCGTCACAAAGGTCGCGGGAGAGTACGGCATCCACTGCTCGGCCGGCAGTTCGGCAAACCCCTTGCCCGGCCCAGCGTAACCCATGATTTTCTGGCCCTTGTAGAAATGCCGCACGTACCAGTAGGGCCGCGAACTGTCGTAGTAGCACTTGGAGTCCCACGACGCGATAAAGGCGTCAAAGCACACGTTGGCGATGACGAAAAACAACTTCATCTCCTGGTCTGGCTTGAGCTTGTCGCGTCGCGCGACGTCTTGCGCAAACCGCAGCCAGTGGCCCGACTGCCCGGTCGAGCGCGGCCCGTCGCGCATGAACTCGACGATCGCCTTGTGCTCCAGGGTCAGGTTGCCGTTCATCTCCACGCATTCCTGCGTCTCGCGGCGCAACTGGGCACTATCGCCCTTGGGCGGCGGCCCAGGCCGAAACTGATCGCCGCGCTGCAGCGCAAACGGCACCACCCGGTACCAATGCGGCGTCAGGTGCCCGATGCGCACGGTGCCGCCTTTGCCGTCGTCAAACGGGATCGGCATCCAGTGGTCGGGGTCGATGCCCTTGTCGGGCGTACTGGTCGGTGCGTAGTACGTCCAGTCGCCATACGGCTTGCCGTTGCCGCCCGGCTCGTCGCCATGCTGGTTGGCGCCGTCGTTGCGCCGCCACTGCAGCAGGGCGCGCGCGGCCGCGTTGCCCACCCCTTGCGGCGTCGCCGGGTCGGTCGACAAGTCGTCTGGGTTCAAACCTTGGCTGCGCGCCTGTTGCTGCAACCACGCCGTGTCGGCGGCAAAC
>CAXRHS010000120.1:0-6435 GCA_964230235.1 Myxococcota bacterium | reverse complement strand
CGACCAGCAGACCGAGCAGGATCGCGAGCGGAAAGGACAGCACCGACAGCACCACGGTCATGCCGGCGGACTTGATGAAAATCGGCGTATAGGCCTCGACCACCGCCCAGCCGCGTTTGCGGGTGCTGGTGTCGACTTTGGTCACGTCGGCGATCGGCGGTGCTGGCCCGGCTGCTGCGGTGGTCATCGTCGCGTCTGCTGCTGTCGGCGTGGTGGCGCTCGGGTCGCGGGCGAGATCGGTCGCCGTCGCTGGCGCGGCCGCATCGGGTCCGGCTGCGTCTGCGCGCACCCCGCCACTGGCCGCCACGGCGTTGTACAGGCCGAAAAAGCGCGCGTTGGCGTGGATGGCCGCCAGTTCGGCTTGCTGCTTGTTCCAAATGCCATATTTGCGGCAAATCCGTTCGAACTCGCCGCTGCGGGTCAACACGACCAGCGCCTCGTTGAGCTTGCGCAGCAGCGCCGCCTCGCCCTTGCGCACGTACATCACGTAGTACCCAGGCGCGATGGGGTCTGCGACCGCGACCAACTGGGGAAAACGTGGACCATAGAAAGCCGCGATCGGTGTGTCTTGCACCGTGGCGTCGAGCTTGCCGGTCTCTACCTCTCGCATCGAGTCGGTGTTGCCGTCGTAGGTGATGACCTCGCACGCTTCGCCGCAAAAGTTGCGCGACTCGGTCTCTGCCGCCGATCCGGTCAGCACGCCGACCTTTTGCTTCTTGCCGTCGCGCGCTTGCTTGAGATCGTTCCACGAAGTGCAGCCGTTGGCGCGCTTGGGGCACAGCAACTGCAGCCCGTACACGTAGTACGGGATGGTGGCGTCCATCACGTCGACGCGTTCCGCGGTAAATTCCAGGCCATTGGCGATGACCGGCACTTTCTTGCCGCGCAGCATGTCGGGCAGCTTGTCCCACTGCGCCTGGTTGAATTCGGCCTTGAGATGCAGGAAGCGCGCGACCGCGTCCATGAGTTCGATCTCAAAGCCGATGTTCTTTTCGGGGTCGTTCTCGTCCGGAAAGATGTAGGGGCCACCGCCTTCGGTGTCGCCGCCCCAGCGCAACACGCCGGTGCCCTTGGCATCGGTCCAGTCGTCGGCCGCTGCAACCGCGGACGTCAAGTTTGCGCATGCCATCGCAGCGGCGATCGACAACAGCAAGGGCAGGGCGCGGCGGCGCGAGAAGGTCATGGGCGACCTCGCAAGTGTCTGGTTACAAGTACTTGTCCACCACGCGGCCCAAGCCCGGTACGGCGCTGACGACGTGCTCTTTGGCGTTGGGGCGGAGCTTGCCGTAGAGCGACACGATGGTCTTGTTGTCGACCTTCTTTGCGCGATCGTCGGTGACTTCCAACAGCTTTTCGGCCACGCCACCGGTATCGGTCGCACAGAATCCGCCGAAGCTGCCAGTGGCGCCCGCCGACTGCCAGCGCTGGTAGTGGCCGTCCAGCTTTTCGACCCAGCGATCCAACAGGTTGTCGATCACCTGCTCGATAAAGCCGGCCTTGACCGCCTTGACCGTCTTGAAGGCGGCCTTGATGACCATGCCGCTCAGACCTGATTTCTTGTCGACCTCTTCGTCGATGAGGCGGGCACAGTCCGTGATCAGACGGGGACGGTTGGCGGGGACGAGCAGCTTTTCACTCAGCGTCGGCACGGAGCCTCCTGGCGCGGCAAAGGTTGATCCAAAATCGGTTGGTGGCCTGGCCCAGGTTGGCAATTCGGGGGCGGCGGTGGCCGCGCTCCGTGGGCCGGGCGGCGCGATTGTGGCCCTTTTTGGCGGCGGTGCAACTGGGGGCTGGCCGGCAGTCCAGCAAGTACACAGCCGGTGCCGCAAAGACGAAGTTGCGGTGCGTCCGTTGGCGAAATTGCATTGCCGCAACTTGCCAAGCGGCGTACAATCCCGCGCGCGGGATAACGATTTAACCTGTGAGAACCACGATGTTTTACCTGACCAGGACCCGCGCCGTCGCGCTGGCGATTGCGGTTTTGCTTGTTGCGCGCTGCGCGAGCGATGTCGGCACCGGCGAAGACGACCTGACTTCCGCCACCGGGGCGGAGAAGAAAGTGACCTGGCAGAGCTTTGTGTACGTGCCTGTGGGCAGCGCTGATGCCGTCGTCGCCAAGGCAATCCAAAAGCAGGTCAAGTCGGCGATCGGCGCCTTTCGCGGCCCAGAAATCGGCATCCAGGACCGCGACGCGCTGAGCAACCTCAACCCGGCGGGTTGGGTGCGCGAAGACGTGGACGTGGTCGACACCGCCAACCCCGCGGCCAAAGAGAAGCGCACCCGCGTGCGCTACACCTACAGCGACACCGCGATCGTGCGCAAGAAGAACACTGCGCTCGAACACCAGATCCCGCTGCTCTTCGGCGACTACGTGGCCAAGATCGCGGCCATCAAGCCGCCGTGCAGCGACGATCAAAAGACCGAAGCGGATTCGATGTGGTACCACTACACCCCGCAACTGGCGAGTTGCAAGAAGGCCTTTGCCGACGAGGTCGCCAAGATCAACGCCGCCAGCAAAGGCCTGGACCCGACGCGCCAGATCGCCAAGGTCGACGCTGACCGCAACTTTGTCCTGGTGCGCGCCAAGTTCACCGCCGTCAAGGCGCCGCCCGTCAAATACCCCGAGTACGACAAGCTGTGGGGCGTCGGCACCGACCGCACGCTGCTGGTGGCCTATGCGTTTTTCGGCGTCGACAACGATGTCCAAGACCCGGGCGACGTCAGCGCAGTCGAGCACTTTCGGTTCTTGCGAACGCTGCTGGCCAGGTACCCGACCATGAAGGTGACCAAGGCCGATCCGCACGTTCTGCTGCTCGATTTTGAGCTCGGCGGCAGCAAATACGTGGCGACCTACCCCGAGGTCTGCGACTGGATCGTGGACAACACCGGCTTTCCGGCTGCCGCCAACACCCCAAGCCTCAAGGACTCACTGCGCAAGCAGGCGGTCCAGCACTGGGCGGAGCGCTGGATCTACTGGGAACTTCCAGTCACTGCTACGTTTTCCGGCAAACCTCGCAACATGACCCTGCAATTGCGCAGCTACTGGGGCTATGAAGATGGCAAGCCCGAGTGGCGGCAGGCGGCGACCTGGCGCTACCTGGAGGCGTTCTGGCACGGCGATGTGTTCCTGTACCAGGGCCACAGCCACTTTGGCCACGGTCCGCTGGAGCCGGTCAACTACGCCAGCAAGAACTTCGCCGATCGCTACCAGGTCATGCTGGTCAATTCGTGCGTGAGCTTCAACTACTACGACGTGGATTTTCTCAAGATGCACCCGGGCGGCAGCAGCAAGCTCGACATCGTGGTCAACGGTCTGCCCGCGTTTTGGACCAAGATGGGCGAGTCGAGCGCCAACTACTTGATCGGGCTGACGGACGGCACGGCAAAGTCGTGGGCGGATGTCCTGACCGGGATGATCGTCAAGCCTTCGTGGGCACCCGCTGGCTACGATCCGTTGCGCGCGGTCAACGGCGAACTCGACAACCTGTTCGATCCGAAGAAGACACCGATGAAGGTCGAGTTGCGCTGATATCGCCGCTGTCTCTCTACATACCTCGCGGCGACGCAACGGTGGCGTCGCGTGCTGTCCATTGCGGCTCTTGCATTGCAAACCCGCGCCGCCATTGCTAGGTTGCGTTGACGCACGGGCGGCGTAGGCGGCAAGCGGTGGACGAACGACTCATAGCGTTTGCGGTTCCGGTGTTCTTCGCGGCGATGGCCGTCGAGTTCGTGCTGAACCGGCGCCACCTGCTGCGCACCGGACAGCGCAGCCCGACCGGCGGCGTCGGCGGCTATCGCTACGCCGATACCCTGTGCAACTTGTGCATGGGCATTGGTCAGCAGGCGCTCGATCCGCTTTTCCGCGCGCTGATGTTGGTCGCGTACGCGTGGGTCGCCGAGAATCTCGCGCCCGTGCAGTTGTCGCCGACCGCGGCTTCAACCTGGATCCTCGCCATTGTCGGTGTCGATTTCTGCTTCTACTGGTTCCACCGCTGGAGTCACCGCGTCAACGTGTTGTGGGCCGTGCACCATGTGCACCACAGCAGCGAGGAGTACAACCTCGCGGTGGCGCTGCGGCAACCGTGGCTCGAGAAGCTGGTCGACATCCCGTTCTACCTGCCGCTGGCCTTGGTCGGCGTGCCGATGGAAGTCTACGCAGCGGCGTTTACCCTCAACTTGCTGTACCAGTTTTTCGTACATACGCGGTGGGTTCCCAAGCTCGGGTTTCTTGAGGGGGTCTTGAGTACGCCGTCGAACCATCGGGTCCACCACGCGGTCAATCCGGTGTACATCGACAAGAACTACGGTGGGATTCTCATCGTGTACGACCGGCTTTTTGGCACCTACCAGGCCGAAGCGGAGACGCCCGTCTACGGCACCGTCAAGCCACTTGGGTCGTATAGCCCCCCTTGGGCGAACTTCGCCGTGTGGGCGCACCTGTGGCAGGCCGCCGGTCAAGCGCGCAAGCTCGGTGACAAGCTGTGGACCTGGCTCGGTCCGCCGGAGTGGCGCCCGCCGGAATTGGGCGGTCCGGTGACGATTCCGCCGCCGCGCGACGGCGTGGCCTACGATCCGGCGGTGCCGGCCGGCAATCGCTGGCTGGTGCGCGCGGCGTTTGTGCTGGTCACCGCGATGCTGATTGCGTTCTTGTGGACGCAGCGCGCCGCCAATCTCGCCCAGCAGGCCGCGTTTGCGGGGCTGTGCTTGCTGGCGCTGGGGGCTGTGGGCGGCGCGCTGGAAGGCCGGCGCTGGACGCCAGCTGCCGCCGCGGTGGCATTTGGCGGGTTGTGCGTCGGCTGGCCTTTGTGGATGGGGTGGCCGGCAGCGGTGGTGGCGCTGCTGGCTGCTGTCACTGCGGCAGTCGCGGTCTTGGCCGTTCGCGCCGCGGCGGTCCAGGAGGTAGCTGCATGATCAGGTGCTCGTCTTGGCTGGCGCTGGCGACAAGCATCTGTTGCGCGGTCGCCTGTTCCGACGAAACCGCAGGGCCTACGGTCGCGATGGGCAGCGCTTCGGGCGGCGGCGGCGCTGCCGCGGTCGATGGTCTGGTGTTGAGCGATGGCGCCATTGGCACGCCCGACGCGGCCAGTGCGGATCTGGCGGCCTTGTCCGATACCGCGGACGCAGCCCCGATCTTTTTGGATGTCAGCTTGCCGGAGACCGTGCTACCGCCGCCGGACACCGCAACTGGCCCGACCGACTCGGACACCGACCCCGGCGATGGTGGGGTGCCCGATAGCGACGCATCGCCCGGCGACGGAATCCCCGATACGGACAGCGGTCAGATCGGAGACGGCGCACTGGCCGATGGCGACGCCGCGGACACCGGCTACCCGACCGACGCCGTGCTGCAGGGCTGTGTGTCGGCCAAGGACTGCCCGGTCGGCTGGCCATGCGTCAAGACGCCGATCGGCAAGATTTGCGCCGAGCCGGCGTGCGTGCCGCAGAGCTTTGAGCTGTGCAACGGGCAAGACGACGACTGCAACGGCGACGTCGATGACGGGACGCTGTGCAACGACGGCAACCTCTGCACCACCGATTCGTGTGGCGGCAAGCTGGGCTGCAAGGCCATCGCCGTCCCGGCCGGCGTGCTGTGCGACCTGGACGGCACGCCCTGTACCGCCGACAGTTGCGCCAACGGGCAGTGCGCAGCCGGCCCCCCCAAGGACTGCAACGACGCCAACCCGTGCACCATCGACAGCTGCGCGGCCGGCGCCTGTCAGCACAAGCCGCAAGGTCTGAGCGTGTGCAACGACGGCAACCCATGCACAGTGGGCGACAAGTGCACAGCGGGGGTGTGCCAGCCCGGTCCGCCGGTCAGCTGCAACGACGGCAATCCTTGCACCGACGACGTTTGTTTTCCGAGCACCGGCAAATGCCTGAGCGCCAACGCAGCGGCCGGCGTGCCCTGCAACGATGGCAACTCGTGCACGTCGTCGGACCAGTGCGCGCTTGGCGTCTGCACCGGCAAGCCCGCCAATTGCGAAGACGGTAATCCTTGCACGGCCAGCACTTGCGATCCCAAGGCCGGCTGCATCCACAGTCCGCTCGAGGGAGCGCCCTGCAACGACAACAACGCCTGCACCAGCGCCGACGTCTGCAAGAAAGGCGTGTGCGGCGGTGGCCAGCTCGCGTGTGACGATGCCAACCCGTGCACGGCCGACGGCTGCACGGCCGGCGGCGGCTGCGCCTACCAGCCCATCGTCGGCGCCTGCAGCGACGGCAGCGTCTGCACGGCTGGCGAAAAATGCGGGCCCGACGGCTGCAAGGGCGGTACCGTGCAGACCTGCAACGACGGCAACCCCTGCACCAACGACACCTGTGATCCCGACAAGGGCTGCACCTACGTCGCCAACGCCGGTCCGTGCAACGACGGCAAGGCATGCACCCTGAACGACGCCTGCCAGGGCGGCACCTGCGCGGCAACCAAACTGATGG
>CAXRHS010000119.1:0-2943 GCA_964230235.1 Myxococcota bacterium | reverse complement strand
CCGGCTGTCCGAGCGCTCCTGCATTTCCAGGCCTGTAGCGCGCGCTTGGGCGGCCAGCGTCTCGCGGGCACCGCGCGGCCCGCCGCGAATCTCCAGCTTGGTCGGCCGCAGGTAGCCGTCGTCGTCGAGGTTGCCGATGATCTCGTCGACGATCGCCATCTGGCGCGCATCCAGCCGCGCCGACGCCAGTTGCTCGGTCAGAAATTCGCCAAGTGTGCTCGCGCGCGTCAGCGTCTGCGCCAGCGAATGGCGCTCGTCGTCGGTGTCGCGGTAGGCGCCGACGCCCTCACTGGGCGACCGCGCCAGATCGGTGAAGTAGTCCTGCCAGTCGACTTCGGTGCGCTGCGGCGGCTCTGGAGGCGACTCCAGGTCGGTGGTCTGGCCATCGCCGCTCGTCATGGCGCTTTGGATTTCGCCCGGGGCCTCGCTCGCGGGCACTTCTTCGAGAATCGGATTGGTTTCGAGGGCTTCGGCGATGCTCTCCACCAGCTCTGCGCGCGACAGCTGCAGCAGCTTGATGGCTTGCTGCAACTGCGCCGTCATGACCAACCGCTGGTCCATGCCGACGCGTACGTTGAGGTTGGTTTTGAAATCCATGCAGTATGCTTGTACGACCTGACTAGCCGATGCCCATTTCGCGCTGCGAAGAGCCTGGGTGGCTCAGCCCAAAACCTGGGCGGCGCGGTCCACGCCACGTGCGGTGGATCAAGCTAAACCTGTTGAAATGGCAATCTTTTAGATCATCGCTGCCACCGCGGTTCGCGCGCGGACGGCGCAGCATAACGGCAGGCCGTCGCGCGCCGCAAGCAATTTTCATGCCGAAATCGTCCGGCGCGTGCGCCAATCCGCAAAAAAAGATCAGGCCCGCGTTTTGGGCGCCGGGCGGCCCAATCGGGCGTCGTGATCCCAGTGGCGCGCGACGCTGCTTGCGCACACGCTTTTTCACCTTGACACACACTGCGCTTTGCGCGACGGTGCGGGCAAGGGGCGCGCCGCCAGCGGCATGCGTTGCCCCGCTCGATCGCGCGACGCAGCCAGGTGGCGGGCACCTGCGGCGCGGCGCGGCGTCACGCAGCGGATTGCGGCACCTACACCTGGTCTCGGCGGGCACGACTTCCGTCGCGCGCGGCCAACCATGGGTGCGCTGCAATCGGCACACCGCGGGCGAGGCCACAGCCGTGACAAACCTACCGATCTTGGGTTGCCCCAGTTCCGGGCGCTTTCTGGTGGTCGCGCTTGCCTGCGCGGCCACGGCTGGGCTCTCTGGCGCTGCGCCCACGGCGCTCGCCACAGGCGGCCAGTCGGCCCCCCCGCCGGCGTTCTGCCCCATCGACCCGCCGCTTGTTGACGCCGCAGCCCACCTGCGCGCGGTCAGTCTGGATTTGCGCGGCACCCCGCCCGACGTCGAGGACTACGACGCCCTTGCCGTTGCCGCCAAGGTGGCACCCGAAGCCACCATCGACGCCTGGCTCAAGACGCCGGCGTGGGCCCAGCAAGCCGTTCGCCGGCACCGCGACTTGCTGTGGAACAACCTGTCCAACCTCTCGGGCCGGTTGATGCCGCCGTCTTCCAGCATCGGTACCACCTACGGCCTGTATTACCGCTCGCTTGCAGCGCCCGCTGTCCGCGGCGCCAACATCCCTTGTCTGGACGAACCGGTCACCTACACCGACAACGGCGACATCGTGTTCAAGCCGCAGCCCGACGGCACCAAGAAAGAAGGCTACGTGCTCGTCAGCCCCTATTGGGCGCCGACCACGACGATCAAGGTGTGCGCCTACGATGCTCAGGACAATGAGACCAGCCCCAACGGCACCTATTGTGGTGCCAGCGGCGCTCAGGCCGATCTGGCGTGCGGCTGCGGGCCAAACCTGCGCTTCTGCATGGGCGGCGGTGCCGGCGCGGTGCTCGTCGACAGCCTGGCCGCGTCGCTCGACCGCCAGGTCCAGATGTGGGCCGAGCAGGGGCGCCCCTACACCGATCTGCTGACCGAGAAGGTGCTGTGGGTCAACGGCCCGATCGTGCACTACCTCAAGTACCAGGCCAAGACGCCCGGACAACTGCGGCTGGTGCCTTACGCGGTCAATACCAGCAAACTGCCCGAACTGGCGTGGACGGCCAAAGACACCTGGGCGCCTGTGCTGCTGAGCGACGATCACGCCGGCATTTTGACCCACCCGGCGTTTCTGCTGCGGTTCCAGACCCAACGGGCGCGCGCCAACCGCTTTTTCAACGTGTTCCTGTGTCAGCCCTTTCAGGCGCCGGACACCGGCATTCCGGTCGACGGCATCAGCGCCGTGCAAGAGCCCGACCTGCAAAAGCGCGCCGGCTGCAAGTACTGCCATGTGCTGCTGGAGCCGGCCTCGGGCTATTGGGGGCGCTGGACGCCGTATGGCGGTGGTTTCCTGGACCCGGTGGGTTTTCCGCCGCAGCGCGACGACTGCCTGACCTGTGCGTTGACCGGTGCCGGTTGCAGCACCGACTGCAAGTTGTTCTACTTGACCAAGGCCTACGCTGCGCCCGAAAAGCCGTGGCTGGGGTGGCTCATCAGCTACAACTACGCGCAGCCGCAGCACCTCAAGAACATCGACCAGGGGCCGACGCTGCTCGTCAAGACCGCGATGGCGGACAACCGCCTGCCGCGCTGCGTGGCGCGCTCGACCGCCGAGTGGCTGCTCGGTCGCAGCCTGGTGGCAGATGAAGCGCAGTGGGCGGAGCAACTGGCGGTGCAGTTCGCGACCAGCAACTACGACTACCGCAAGCTCGTCAAGTCGGTCGTGCTGTCCGACCCGTACCGGAGGGCGCCGTGAACCACACCGCACTACGGCCAGCAAGAAATCTACGCGATTTTCTACGTTGGCCGATTGTTCGCCTGATGGGTCGCAAGCTCGCGACTTTGCAAGTCGACTCGCCGCTCCGCTCTGCGCCTGCGTCGAAGGACCT
>CAXRHS010000118.1:0-2960 GCA_964230235.1 Myxococcota bacterium | reverse complement strand
CTGATCGATGCGGCGGCGCGAAAACGCCACCCAGCCACGGTAGTACGCCAGCCGAGCGCGACCCATCGAATCGCCTGGCGCAATGATGGTTTCGGCCTTCGCCAACTCGCGTTCTGCTTCGTCGTACAAACCCTCGTGGGCGAGGCCATACACAAGGTCATAGTGGCCAGCCAGGCGATCCGCGCCGCCCAGCATCGCGCCGTCCAGGGCTCGCCGAAGCACGCGCACCGACTCGGAAAACCGCCCCTGGCCGACCAGCACCCGCGCCAACTGCAACAGCGCGCGACCGGCCAGCGCATCGGCGCCGTGCGGTTCGGCCACCACCGACTCAAACGCCGCTTGCGCAGGGCCGAGGTCGCCAGAAACGTAGCGCGCCCGGCCGGTCTGGTAGGCCACGGCGCGCATGGCCGCCGGGCCCATCGTTTCGGCGAGGCGCGCGCACTGCTCCAACTCGGCCAATGCCACGTCATAGCGGCCACCGCGCACGTCGATATCGGCTTTTTCGCACAGCAACTTGAGGCGCTGGTCGGTCGACGGTTCGTCGCGCAGCGCCGCCACGATTTCGACGTAGCGCAGCGTGTGCGCTGGCAAAAGGTGGCTGTCATCGGACAACGGCAAGCGGCGCTTGAGGCCGAGCGGCTGAAAGAAGCGGCTGTACATCGCGGGCCTTTGCGCGGGTGTGTGCCAAAAAGGCGGCGAGGTCGCGCGGAGTTGGCGATCGTGCCTCAGGCCGGGAGCCGGTGCAAGGCGGGTGGTCCGCAGCTCCTGGGCCGGACCAGACGGAATGGCAGACGCCGCGGTCGCGAGGACCACAGGCCTTAAGCGTGGCCCTCTGCGCAACCCCAGGGCCGGTGCAAAGACAATTCGATCGACCAGAGCGCGGAGCGAAGCGGCGAGTCGACTTGCAAAGTCGAGGGCTTGCGACCCACCGAGCAAGCAATGGGCCAACGCGGAATATTGAGGGAATTTTCTACAGGCCCTTACCGTTGCCGCTTGGCGCGCCGAAAATCCCAGGGCGGCGTCGGGGCCGGATCGACCCACAGCCCCTTGCGCGCAGCCCGTGCCTGTTGCTGCGCCTGGGCCAGATCGGTCGCTTTGGGTGCGTATTGCTCGTACCACCAGGCCATGCCGTTGCGGACCTGGTCCAGGTTCACCGCCGCGTCGCCCACCCGCACCCAGCCCACGGTCCGGCCGTAGCGGTCGCTGCCGCGGACCTGCACGACGACGGCCTTGCCGGCCACCGCCAGGGCCAGCGCCTGCTTGCTGCGGGTGCCGAACGGCTGGTCCTTTTCCGGTGCGTCGATTCCCCACAGTCGCACCTTGCGCGGGCTGCGGTCGACCAGCACGGTCAGGGTGTCGCCATCCGCCACGCCGACCACGATGCCACTGAGCGCTTCAGGTGGCGAATCCGCCGCCGCGCCCAGCGCGAGCAAAACGGCGGTGCACAGCAAGACAGTCATTGCGGCCTCGGGCGCAAGGTTGGCGCTGGCCTTTCATGGCACGATTTGCGATTCGCGGCAAGCGCGCGCGTGTCTTGCCCAAACCCCGCCAGCGTTTGACGCCCTTGCCTGCGCCAGCGCATCATCGCCGCTGCCGGCGGCGGCTCCCGGCGCGCAGGCGAATCGCAGGGCAAACGCGCGCACATGGCTGAGCCCCCTGGTCGAACGGGTGCTTGCGCTGGCTGTACTGGCGCTGTGCGCCTGCAAGGACCCGCCGCCGCCTGTTGTCGCCCCCACGTCAGTCTTGCCGCCGGCCGCGCCAGTCGACCTGGCGGCGCTCGAAAAGACCGCCGGCCGGCACTGGCCGGTCGATCGGCGCGCTGCGGCCATCGCCGAGGGCAAAGCCACCCTGCACAAGCACCAGTGCACCCGCTGCCACACCCTGGACGCGCAGCCCAGCCACGGTCGGCCCAACGACTGCGTCAAGTGCCACACCTTTTTGCTCGACCTGCCCAACCAGCCCAAGCGCTACCACGACATCGCCAGTCGCCACGGCGAGGCGATCCTGCAGCGATACCTCCGCAACTTGGAACACCTTTTGCAGGTTCCGGACTTGTCGCGGCTGGGCGCGCGGGTGCGCCCCGACTGGATCGGCCGCTATGTGCGCGAACCCTATGACCTGCGGCCAAACGCCAGCGAGAGCATGATTCGCACGGCGTTGACCGACGTCGAAGCACGGCAGATTGCCCGCTATTTTGCAGCGGTGGCCGACGTGCCCGACCCGGCGGCGCCCGAATTCGCGCCAGAGCCGCCACCGCCCAAGCCCTCTGCCGAGCGGCTGGCGCAAGGCAAGGCGCTGTTTGCCAACAAGGCGTGCGCGACCTGTCACACCTTTGGCAATGTGGCCTTTGAGCAGAAGCCGGCACCGGCGGTCCGCGCCAAGCCCTCGCCCAACGACCTGGCGCCCAACCTGCGCTTTGTGCGCGACCGGATGGCACCAAGCGCCGTCGTGGCGTGGCTGTTGAACCCGCAAAGCGTCCAGGCCGACGCCAAGATGCCGCGCCTGGGGCTGACCCAGGCGGAAGCGGAGACGCTGCGCGACTGGCTGTTCCATGCCGATCCGCTGCTGCAGCCGCCGCCCAAGCCTGCCCCGGTTGCGCTGCCGGCGGCGCTCGTGCGCCCGGTCGGTTGGGCCGAAGTCAAAGAGCGCGTGCTCGGCAAGGTCTGCGTGCACTGCCACATGAACGACCACGAGAACGACACCGGCCCTGGCAACGGCGGCGGCCTTGGCTATCCTGGACTCGGGTTGTCGTTCCGCACCTATGAGCGGGCGGTTTTCGGTGCGCGCGACAAGCAGGGCAACCGCTACAGCGTGTTTGAGGTGCTGCCCGGCGAGACCATGCCGCGGATTCTGGCGTCCATGGTGCAGCGGCGGTTGGAACACCACCGCGACAACCTGCCGTCCGGCAGCGATTGGGAGCGACCGCCATTCCCACAAGGGCCAATTGGCATGCCGATGGG
>CAXRHS010000117.1:0-2631 GCA_964230235.1 Myxococcota bacterium | reverse complement strand
CTTTGCATCGCAGGGCCTTCAGGCGTGGGCAAGACCACCGTCCTAAAGCTGCTGCTGGGACTCATCGACGCGGACCGCGGCGAGGTCTACGTGCAAGGGCGCACCGTGCCTGAGTGGCTGCGAAGCGACCGACTCGGGCTGCGGCGGATTGTCCAACCTGTATTCCAGAACCCGCTATCGGCGCTACCACCACGGATGAGCGTGCGCACGATGCTCGAAGAGTCCTGCAAAATCATGGGTCTGAACAAAGCCCCCCATGCGATCGGCGAGGTCTTGGAGCGCGTGGCCCTGGCCGATCGTGTGCTCGACCGCTACCCGCACGAACTGTCAGGCGGGCAACAACAGCGCGTAGCGCTGGCCCGCGCGCTGCTGGCGCAGCCGCGGTGGCTGCTGGCCGATGAACCGACGGCTGCGCTGGACCCGGCGACTGGAACAGCGATCGCCACTTTGCTGCGCCAACTGTCGGAGCGCGATGGCCTCGGACTGCTGGTCGTGACCCACGACGCCGGTTTGCCAAGCTTGCTGGACGCACGCGTTTGTCACATGGACGCTGGCCGGCTCTCGACCGCGCAAAGTGCGGACGCGTGGCGCGAAGCGGAACGCGTGGCGTGGCAGGCAATTGGGGTGAGGCATGACTAAGGTTGACCATTGGCGCAAGCTGCGTCATGTGCTTGGATGGCTCGCTTTGGCGAGCGCGTTCGGCTTTGCGTACTACACTTGGACGCGCCGCCCGATCCCGGTGCAAGCGCACGTCTTGCTAGCGCAGGCAGATCGCGCTCATCTGGTCGAACTGCGCTGGCGGCTGTCGTCCACGGCAGGCAGCGACGACCAGCGCGGCACGTTGCGGTTCACGCCCGGCGCCGCTCCCGAATCCGTCGGACCGCTCTTGTTGCACGTACCGCACGCTGCGCGAGAGTCGGCGGTCGAACTGCGCATGGAGTGCCTTTTCGACAGTGGCGCCGGCCCGGTGACAACGCGCGCCACCCTGCGCCTAGGCAGCGCCGAGCGCCAGACGCTCGACCTCGGCAGCTGCTGCGACGGTTGCTAATTCGCAGCGATCCCTACCTTTATTCAGACGCTGGTAATTGCATCGTTTTCTCGTCGAATGGCGAAATTCGTCCGGCGCATGCCTGACACGGAATACCTGCGGAGTCAGGGACCCCACCTTTGTTCAGATGCTAGTATTTATTTGATTTTTCCAGAGACCCACGATCAAGCGGTGCCGCGCTTGCGCATTCGGCCGATCCCGGCGACCATCGCCGCCCCGCTCGACGCGGGCCGGACCGGCCGTGGCCTTGAACAGCGACATCAACAGCGCAACGTTGCTCATTGTTGACGATCAGCAGACCAACATCCAGCTGCTGCAGATGGTTCTGCGCGGCGCCGGCTTCACCAACATCCACAGCACCAGCGACTCGCGTCAGGCACTGGACCTGTACTTGTCGCTGCGGCCCGACATTGTGCTGCTCGACCTGCAGATGCCGCACATCGACGGGTTCGGCGTCATCGAGCAAATCAAGGCGGCCGACCCGGACCATTTTGCGCCCATCCTGGTGCTGACCGCTGAGGTCGACACGGCGATTCGGTACCGGGCGCTCGATGCTGGCGCCCGCGACTTTCTGCTCAAGCCTTTTGACCGGGTCGAAGTCCGCGCGCGCATTCGTAACCTGCTGGAAATGCGTCTGCTTTTCAAGGAGTCGATGGCGCACGCCGCGACCCTGCGCCAGACGGTCGCCGAGCGGACCTTGGAACTGCGCGCGACCCAGGTGGAGATTATCCACCGCCTGGGGCACGCCGCCGAGTACAAGGACAACGAGACCGGCAACCACATCATCCGCATGAGCCTATACTGCCTGGTGCTTGCCAAGGCGGCGGAATTAGACGATTCGGAGCAAGAAACGCTGTTGCGCGCCGCGCCGATGCATGACGTCGGCAAGATTGGCATCCCGGACCGAATTCTGTGCAAGCCGGGCAAGCTGACGCCGGACGAGTGGGAAATCATGAAGACCCACGCCGAGATTGGCGCGGACCTGCTGAGCGGATCGCGGTCGCCGCTCATCCAGATGGCCCAGGCGATTGCCTGGACTCACCACGAAAAATGGGATGGCTCGGGGTACCCGCGCGGGCTGTCGGGCGAGGACATTCCTTTGACAGGTCGCATTGTTGCAGTCGCGGACGTTTTCGATGCATTGACCTCGGTGCGGCCCTACAAGCCGGCCTGGTCGCTGCAAGAGGCGATTGCCGAACTCCACGCCGGAGCCGGTCGACATTTTGACCCGCGCCTGGTCACGCTGTTTTGCAATCACTTGCCCGAAATCCAGCGCATCCGCGCCGACTACCACGAAGACTAGACTGGGGGCGCATGAGCCTGGACACCTTGGCCAAAGTAGACCTGCACTGCTGCTTCGACGGTGCCATCGACCCGTCGTTGCTGGCCGCGTGGCAGGTGCGTGCGGGCGGCGAGCCTGTCTCTGGGCCCGAACTGACCACGCGACTGGCGCTGACGGGTCTCGACCAGCTGGCCGACCGCACGGCGTGGACCAAAGGCCTGCGGCGCGGCCCAGCCGACCAGACCGAGGCGGCCCTCGGACTGGCGCGGCGCCGGATCGCAGAAGTCGTCGTGCACGTGGA
>CAXRHS010000116.1:0-3923 GCA_964230235.1 Myxococcota bacterium | reverse complement strand
ACCGCCGAAACACTGGACCGCAGCCGCGCCGACAAGAAGTTGCGCGACGGTCGGTTGCGCTTGCCCGTGCTGGTGCGGGTGGGCGATGCTAAGCTGGCTGACGTCTACCGCGACGTGTGGCAGGCGCAGGTGACGCGAGTCGCGGCCAACGGCACAGCGACGGGCGTGGCGCCCCGGCGGAGGGGATGGGTAAGCCCAATGGTTTTCGGCTGGCAGGGGTCGTGTGGGCGGCGAGCCTGGCGGCTGCCGTCGCCGCGTGCGAGCAGCCGGGAAATGCTTCGGTGCTGGCGGTTGAGGGCAACGTGGTGCCGCAAGCGCTCAAGGTCAACGGCGGCCTGGTCTGCAACTACACGGCTGCGCAAGCCTTTTATGGTCAGGCGGTCGTGGACCTCGCGCAGACGACAAGCCTTTGGTACCACGCGCAAATCAAGAACAACCTGATCTCGACCACCGCCATCAACGGCAGCAACGAGCAGTTGCTGCGCAACGACCACAACACCATTACGCTCAAGCAAGTCAAAGTCACCATGCTGCGCAACGGCACCAACAAGCCGGTCGTTTCGCCGCTCGACGGCGGCACCAAGTTTGGCGCGACCTTCAAGAACCCGGCCGTCAGCACCTGGACCGTGCCGATTGCCGGTCTGGTGACGCCTGGCCAGAAAATCAACTCTGGCTTCTTCTTGATTCCGCACCAAGATGTGCCGGGCGCGCCGGTCGGCGCCGACTTTCAAGCCCGCTTCAACGCTCCCGGGTTCGCCAATGAGCGCTACGCATACTTGGAGACCGTCCAATTGCAGTTCACCATCGAAGGCGAAACAGCGGCGCGCAAGTCGGTCGTCGCCGGCGAGGTGATCTACCCCGTGACGTTCTGTTGGGGGTGCTTGCTGCTGCCGATGACGATGGACGCCACCAATTTGACGCCGCCCGAGTCTGTGTGGGCGACCTGCCCAACCGCCGGATTGGGCGCGGATTTCTTGCCGCCTTGCCAGCCGGGCAACTACGAGTACACCCCGTGCGCGCACTACTGCGCTTCGTGCAAGATCAACGAGTTCAAAAAGTTTGGCGCCAAGTGCGACAAGAAGTTCTGCCCCGACGTGCAGGCACCGTAGCGTCTGCTTTTCCTGCGAGGATTCATGCAATTGCGCCTGCTCGCGTGCGCCATCGGTTTGACCGTGTGCGCCTGCGCCACGCCCGGGTTTGAGCGTGCCGCGGGCCTGCCCAAGTTCAAGGCGCTGCTGTACAAAGCGCCGGTGCAGGTCGCGGACAGCATCGACACCTTGGAGCAGCCGGCGCTGGTGCTCGGCACCCTCAAGGCCACCTCCAGCAAAGACGACAAGGCAGCGATCGCGGCGGAATTCAAGACGCAGGCCCGCAAGTATGGCTGCGATGCCGTGGTCGGCGTGGCCGGCGAGCGCCAGGAGAAGAAGACGCAAAAGACCGTCGAGACCTTGGGGCCGGGCGGCCAGCGCATCAAACAGCAGCAAGAAGTGGTCACGGTCAGCTGGGCGTGGCAGGCGCAGTGCGTGCGCACGGCAGCCATGGGCGACACCGCCCAATACGTGAGCAAGCCTGAACTCGCCGCGGCGCCACCCCCCGGCCCGCAGCCCAAGCCGCATGCCGGCGCCGAGGACGCGCCCAAGCTCGACCCGGCCGACGCCAAAGCCTCGCGCGCGCTGGCAGACGCCTTGCTCAAGCGGCCCGGCTTTCTGACGGGCTGGCGCGATAAATTGGAGGCTCCGGTGGTTGACCCCATCGACGCCTTGGATGCCCTGGCCGAACTGATGGTGCAAGCGACCGGGCCCACCGGGCTGTGGCGCAAGACCATGCCCGAGGCCTGGTTTGGCTGCAAAGACGCGCCCGACTCGCTGCAATGTCGCAAGCTTGCCGATCTCGATAGCGAATTTCGCAAGGCGGACAGCTTGCACGACGAGGTGACCCGCGTCAGCCGCGGCGCTGCAGGCCACTGGCTGCGCAAGAACGACGATCGCGTGCTGGCCTACCTCGACACCTACGTGCCGCTGGAGCCCAGCTTGTCGGGCATCCAGGCCACGCCGCTGTACCAGAGCCGGCTCAAAGACGCGGTTCCGTAGGGCCCCGCAACAAATCGCGTTGGATTTCGACTTGGGCCCGGCGCTCGCCCAGCGGGTCGCAAGCTAGCGACCTGGCAAGTCGACTCGCCGCTCCGCTCGGTCTTCGTCTCGATCGACTGGCTTTTGCACGGGCACCAAACTTCGTCGGCCGCAAGACTTTACTTCGCCCGCGTGCGTCGTATTTTGCGGCGACCATGGTCAGCGAACTTGTCAGTCAGCGCCCCTACGCAACCGAAGCCGGCACGGCCCGCTTTGCGGCGCGCCACGGCGGCTTGCACGCGCCCGACGCATTTAGCGCGATCGGCAAGATGTTGCTGTCGTCCGTCGGCTTGGGCACCTACACGGGTCCGGCGACCGATCAGGCCGACGACCAGTATGTCGAGGCGGTGACCGACGCGGTGCGCCGCGGCATCAACGTCGTCGATACGGCCAGCAACTACCGCCACCAGCGCAGCGAACGCGCCATCGGCCGGGCCTTGCAGGGGCTGTTTGAGCGCGGCGAGATCTTCCGCAGTGAGATCCTGGTGTCGTCCAAGGCCGGCTTTGTGCCGTTTGACGGCGAGCAACCTTGCGATCCGCACGCCTTCCTGCGCGGCCAGACGATCGACGCCGGCCTGTGCGATCCCGACGAACTGGTTGCTGGCTGTCACTGTCTGGCGCCCGAGTTCATCCTGCGCACGCTGGCACAGAGCCGCGCCAACCTGGGGCTGCAGACCATCGACGTCTACTTGCTGCACAATCCCGACACCCAACTGCAGACTTGCGATCGCGACACCGTCCACGAGCGGCTGCGGCGCGCCTTTGCAGCGCTCGAAGGCGCGGCCGACCAGGGCCACATCCGGGTCTATGGGCTGGCAACCTGGAGCGGCCTGCGCGCGCGCCACCACGAACGCGATTTTCTCTCGCTGTTTGACGTTGTGCGCATCGCCGAACAGGTGGCCGGCCCCCGCCATCGCTTCAAGGCCGTGCAGTTGCCCATCAACCTGGCGATGCCCGAAGCGCACACCCGCAAGAACCACCACCACGGTGGTCAGGAATGGAGCGCGCTGCAAGCCGCGCACCGGCTAGGGTTGGCGGTTTTCGCCTCGTCGGCGCTCAATTCGGGCCGCCTGGGGCGCGCCGCACCGGGTCACGTGCCGCCGTTGCCGCCCGGCCATGGTTGCAGCGAGGCGTACGAGCCCAGCATCGCGGCGCTGCAGTTCGCGCGATCGGTGCCCGGCGTGCACACAGCGTTGGTCGGCATGCGCAGCCTGCCCAATGTGGCGACCAACGCGCGGGTGCTGCGGGTGCCGCGGGCGCCCGAGCCCTGGCTCCCCCTGGCCGCGCAGCCGCTGCGGTCGGGGGCGTGGACCGCCATTCGCTGACCTGTTGCAGTTTGGGCGCGCTGCCCGCAAGATGCCGCGCCGCGCCGGTCGACATGCGGCGACAAGGACTCCATGGCTGTGACTTACGACGCCGTCGTCAGCGGTGGTGGCCCCGGCGGCTACGTGTGCGCGATTCGCCTGGGTCAGCACGGCAAGAAGACGCTGGTCATCGAGCGCGACAAGCTCGGCGGCGTGTGTCTCAACGTCGGCTGCATCCCGTCCAAAGCGCTCATCCACGCCAGCAAGGTGTACCGCAAAGCCAAGGACGGCGCCGCGATGGGCATCGAGGCCGGCGACCTGCGCATCGACTTTGCGCGCACGGTGGCCTGGAAGGACGGCATCACCAGCAAGCTCTCGTCCGGCATTGGTCAGCTGCTCAAGGGCAACAAAGTCCAGGTCATGGCTGGCGCTGCGCGCTTTGACGGTCCAGGGCGGCTGCAGGTCGCCAAGGCCGACGGTACCACCGAGA
>CAXRHS010000115.1:0-2512 GCA_964230235.1 Myxococcota bacterium | reverse complement strand
CCTCTGGCCGGGTCAGCACTGGCTGCAGCGTGATGTCGGCGATGCTGTCGCGCACCAGCAGCATCTTCTTCCACTTGCCGTCGCCGTGGCTGGGCCACAGCGCCAGCGCGGTCTCGATCTCAGCGCGGATCTCGGCCTGCTGGTCGGGCACCATCATGTCGTAGCCGGGGTCGACCATGCGGGCATTTTGTTCGACCGACAGTCCGGGGTTCTTTTCTTTGTTGCCCAGGATCCAGGTCTCACGCTCGGTCACCGCCTGGGCGCGAAACATCGACTTGGCCAGGTCGTAGCCCCAGTCTTTGAAGGCACCCTCGGTGAATTTCATGATGTTGCCCTTGTGCACCAGGGTCACCGACTTTTTGCCGTGCTTGAGCGCGTAGCTGATCGCCGAGTGGACCAGGCGCTCGGTGCCCAGGTGGCTGACCGGCTTGAAACCGATGCCGACCTCCAAGCCGACCTGGCGCTGGGGCGCGCCGACACCCTCGAGCCGGGTCTGCCAGTCCTGGGCAGCCTTTTCGGTACCAAAGCGCACTTTCTTGAACTCCTTTGGGAAGTTCTCAGCCAAGAAGTCCAGCACCTTCTTGGACTCCTCGGTGCCGGCGGCGTACTCGATGCCCGCGTAGATGTCCTCGGTGTTCTCGCGAAAGATCACCATGTCGACCTTTTCCGGGTGCTTGACCGGGCTTGGCACGCCGGTGAAGTAGCGCACCGGCCGCAAGCACACGTACAGGTCGAGCAACTGCCGCAAGGCGACGTTGAGCGAGCGGATGCCCTTGCCGACCGGGGTCGTCAGCGGCCCCTTGATGCCGACCAGGTATTTGGCAAAAGTCTCGACCGTCTCGTCGGGAAGCCAGTTGCCGGTCAGGTTGAAGGCCTTTTCGCCCGCCAACACCTCGACCCAGGCGATCTTGCGCTTGCCACCGTAGCACTTCTGCACCGCGGCATCGACCACCCGCACGCTGGCGCGCCAGATGTCGGGCCCGGTGCCGTCGCCTTCGATAAACGGGATGATCGGGCAATCGGGCACTTGCAGGCCCCCGGCATTCATGGTGATCGGTTGGCCAAAAGACGGGATGGCGACGGACATCGGAACTCCAGCAGGATGGCGCGCGGCCGGCCAAATTGGCGGCCGGCTGGCAAAGGGCAGGGGTAATCGGCGGTTGTGCTTGGACCGCGCGACCGCGGGCCAAAAACGCGCGCGCAGTCTAGGCCAGCGGGGTGCGGATGACAACGGATTTGGGCACACGAGGCCGCAGTTGCCGCAATTCCCCCATTGGCGGTCGCCGTGCTAGACTGCCGGCCCTTCGCGGCCGCCCCATCGCGCCGCGCACGCTGCGCAGCCGAGTGTAATGCCTTTGATTTCCAATCAGTTCACTTTGAATCCAGGCGGCCCGCCGCCGTCGTTCCAGCAGGTCATCCAGCGGCTCAATCAGTTCTGGGGTGATCGCGGCTGTCTGCTGGTACAACCGCACGACATTGAGAAAGGGGCGGGCACTTTCAACCCCGCGACCTTTCTGCGCGCGATCGGCCCGGAGCCGTGGCATGCGGCGTATGTCGAGCCGTCGCGGCGGCCGACCGATGGTCGATACGGCGAAAACCCCAATCGCCTCCAGCACTACTACCAGTACCAGGTCATCCTCAAGCCGTCGCCCAAAGACGTGCTCGCCCAGTACCTCGACTCACTGCGCGCCATCGGCGTCAATCCTTTGGATCACGACATTCGCTTTGTCGAAGACGACTGGGAGTCGCCGACCCTGGGCGCGTGGGGGCTGGGCTGGGAAGTGTGGCTCGACGGCATGGAAGTCACGCAGTTCACGTACTTTCAGCAGTGCGGCGGTCTGGATCTGCCGGTGGTGTCGGCCGAAATCACCTATGGTCTGGAGCGCTTGTGCATGTATTTGCAGGGCGTGGACAGCGTGTACGACCTGGTGTGGACTACCGCGCCAGACGGTCGGCCCGTGACCTACGGCGAAGTCCACCACCAGGACGAAGTGCAGTTTAGCGCCCACAATTTCGAACACGCCGACGTGGCCTTGCACCTGCAGCTTTTCGATGAGTTCGAGCGTTCGGCTTTGCAGTTGTGCGGCCAGGAACTGGTGTTGCCGGCCTACGACTACGTCATGAAGGCCAGCCACGCTTTCAACGTGCTCGACGCCCGCGGCGCGATTGCGGTGACCGAGCGGCAGGCCTACATCGGCCGGGTGCGCAACCTCGCCCGCGCGGTCGCCCAGGGCTACGAAGACCTGCGCTACAAGCTGGGTCTGCCGCTGTGCGCGGCCGACGACCGCGAACACTGGCTCGCCGAGCGTCAGCGCAAGCTCGCAGAGCAGGCGCGCCGGCAGGCGGAACAGGCCGCCAAAGCCGCTGCCAAAGCCGCAAAGCAGGCCGCGGAGGCGCGGCCATGATCACGGCACCTTTGCTGGTTGAGGTCGGCTGTGAAGAGCTGCCGGCGACCGTGGCCCCTGCTGCTGCTCAGTGGCTGCTGGAAAACCTGGCCGCCGCGCTCGGCGTC
>CAXRHS010000114.1:0-5114 GCA_964230235.1 Myxococcota bacterium | reverse complement strand
GGTGCACGGGTTCTTGTCGTTGCAGTCGCCGTCAACCTTGCACTGGTTGTTGCAGCCGGGGATCGGCGCGGAGGCGCACTTGCCGGTCGCCTTGTCGCAGCTGTCGGCGGTGCACGAATTGCCGTCATCGCACGCAACGGGCTTGCTGGCACATACGCCGGCCGCGCACGCGTCGTCGGTCGTGCACAGGCTTCCGTCGTCGCACTGGCCGCCATCAAGTACGTTTGTGGTCACGCACTTGCCAGTCTGCGCATCGCAGCTGTCGGCGGTGCAGGCGTTCTTGTCGTCACACGCGACCGGCTGGCCGGCGCACTGCCCGCTCTGGCAGCCGTCGCCGGCCGTGCACAGGTTGCCGTCGTCGCAGGCGGTGCCTGGTTGCTTGGGCGACGACACGCATGCGCCCTTGACGGCGTCGCAGGCGTCGTCGGTGCAGGCATTCTTGTCGTCACAATCTGCGGCAGTCTTGCACGCTGCCGCGCAACCGGCCTTCGGCACGTACAGGCATGCGCCGTTCTGCGGGTCGCAGTTGTCGTCGGTGCAGGTGTCGCCGTCGTCGCACTTCTTGGGCGACGCGACACACGCACCGGCGGCACACGCCGGGCTCTGCGTGCACAACTCGGCCACGCTGCACAGGGTGCCGTCGGCCGCATTGACGATTTCGCACTTGCCTGCGTTGCACACGGCGGCCTTGCATTGGCCAATCTTGACCTTCATGGCGCAGTCGAGGTCGGCGACGCACTCCGGCGGCGTCACATCCTGCGGGACATCGGGCTGGGCGTCGACGCCGACCGTGCCATCCGGATCGGTGGCGGTTTCCGCGGTCGCATCGGTACCGGCCCCAAGGTCGTCCGCTGGCGGCACATCCGGCACGGCGTCGGGGTCAGGAGACACGGCATCGCCGTCCGCGGGCTGCGCGGTGTCCGTGTCCACGGGTTGCGCCGCGTCGGCGTCTTCGGGCGCGACGGCGTCGGTGCCGGCGGTCGTGCTGTCGGTGTCGGCGCTGCCGTCCTCGCCGACGCTGGTCTCGGCCTGCGCGGTTTCTGGCTGAGCGGTATCCGTGCTGACCGCATCGGGCGTGGTCGGCGCGTCTGGCGTGACGGCGGCGTCGTTGCCAGCTGCACCGTCGACCGCGCCCGCGCCATCCACAGCGGCGACGTCCGCGCTGCCTGCGGTATCGTTCTCGGTGTTGCCTGTTGCGCTGACCGTGGCGTCATCGCCGCAGCCCCACAACGCGGCGCCCCCAAGCGCCAACCAGAAAGCCGAGGTCAACAGGCGGCGCGACCGAGCGCCTCCCGGACATCGAATATGGCGTTGGTAGTCAGTCATCAGATCCTCCCTCGCAGCCCTTGGCGGCCAACCCTTTGCCGCAGAGCGACGGTGCGTTGCGCGCTCCGCCGCGGTAGTGGGCGTCGGGCTCCAGCGCGGAGCCAGCCGCCATCGGGCCAATTGTTGCGGCAAATAATGAGTCCGCAAGCATCCCTGACAAGTGCTCGCAGTCGCACATAGATCTTCAGAACCCGTGGTAGTTGACGAAAACGCTGCACTGGAACACCATTGCCCGTCCGCGATTGCCGCACCGGCGCAGGGCGCCGGCAGCCATGCTGCAGACCGCGGGCCTTGCTGCACGCAAATAGGGAGGTTCTCGTGCGCTCACAATTTCGAACTTTGTTGCGGTTCTCGCTAATGGTCGGTGTCGCTGCGCTCGCATTGGGCGGGTGCAAGAAAGAGGAGGCCAAGCCGGCCGAGCCCAAGGCTGCCGAGGCCGCCAAAGAGGCACCCAAGGAAGAGGCCAAGGAAGCCCCGAAGGAAGCCGCCAAGGAAGCACCGAAAGAGGAGCCCAAGGCCGAGGCTCCGGCACTGGTGCTGGCAGAGGCCAAGGACAAGGAAATCCGCGCCAAGATCGAGAGCGGCAAGCCCGAAGACCTGATGTCGGTCGCGCGCGAGACGTTTGACTACTTCAACGCCGCCAAAGCCAAGGCGGACAATTCGGGCTTTGAGGACGGACAGTTGGCGCCGAAGTTGGCAGACGCCCTGGTCAACAAGATGAAGACCGCCGCCGCCGCTGGCGCCGACGCGGCCGCCAAGCAGAAGCTGGTCGACGACTTTGCGTCGGTCGTGGGTCCCAACCTGTCCGGCGCCAAGAGCAAAGTCCACCTGGACTGGCTGTCGAACACCCCGGCGTGCGCGATTGCAGCCGGCAGCCCGGCAGCAGCCGACGCGGCGGCAGGGGCGTTCGCCACCGTGGCCAAAGATGTGCATGGCGGCTTGCTGAGCTGCCTGTTCCAGAGCGGCCCCCAAACGGCGACCAGCTACTTTGGCATTGCCGACGACGCCAAAGCCAAGACCGCGCGCTTGGGCAAGGCGCTTGCCGCAACCGCCGATGCCGCCGTCGTCAAAGACCTTTTGGGTCGGTTGCCCATGTTTTCCCCGGCAGCGGGTGTGGACGAGTTTGGCGACGCGGCGGTCGCCAAGTTCAACCCGGCCGACAAAGAACTGCTGCAAGCGCTGGGTCAGGCCCTCAAGACTGCCTGCAACGTCAAGCAGCTGGGCGACTATGTCGCCAAGGTTGGCGCGCTGCCCGACCCGCTCAAGGGCGAACTGAAGCCCATCGCCGACGACCTGGTCAAGACCGCGGGCGAGAGCTGCAAGAAATAGCCGCGCTGGCCCTTCGCGCTCGCCCCTCGTACACTGGCTGCGCCGCCGGTTGCGGCCTGCGAAGCCGTGGTTTCTCTGCCGACCTCTCGACCCACGTTGGTCATCGCCTGGGCCCTTGCTTGTGCGCTTGCCTGCGCCTGCCGTCCTGGCCTGGATGACCCGGCTGCGACGCTGGCGATCCCAAGCTCGTTGCCGCCCTTTGCAGAGCTGCCCCAGCCGGCCGCGACGTGGGCCCAAGCGCAGACGCAGCTGGCCGCCGCCCGTCAGGCCCTTGCCGCCGGCCGCGACGCTGACGCCCTACAAGGCTTGACCCTTGCGCTGACCACCTGCCCGGCTAATCCGGACGCGCGCTTGGAATTGGCGCGCTTTTTTGCCGTGCGCGGTCGGTCGTCGGTGGCCGTAGCGCTGTTCAAGCCGGCTCGCGCGGCGTTGGCGAACTGCGGCGCATGCCAGGACCTGCTGCAGCGGGCCGCCGCGGATCCAGCCTTCCATCACCTGCGCAAGACCGAGCAGGGCGCTGCGCTTTTCGCGGGTTTGCCCAAGGCAACACTGCCCTGGCGCCGATGGGCGACAGACGCGGCCGCCGCGCTGCAAGCCGGGGATCCGGCGCGGCTTTTGCCATTCATCCACAGCGAGTTTCCCTACGACCTCGTCCGCAGTTGCCCGAACTGCAAGAACCCGACCGCCCAGCAGTTGCAGCGCCGGCCCCTTTCCGGTCCGCTGGCGGCGGGCAAACTCGCTCAGCGCTTTGACACGGTGCACGCTGAGGCCCGCGGCGTGCCCCTCGATCTGGCCGGCGATCCCACTTGCACCGCCGGCTGCTGCGAGTGGGTCAACCGCGCGCCCCCAGTCGAGAAGCGCGTTCAGCTGCAGCGGTTGTGCTTTTGGCCGGTGACGCCGGAGCGCGCCGCCCTGACCGAGATTGCCTTGCGTTATGGACCGACCGACGAGTAGGACCGAACAGCCAGGTCAGGCCTTGGGCCGAAACGCCACCACGCGCGCCGAGTCCGTCTCCAGAAACGGACCGCCAATGAGGTCGATGCAGTAGGGCACGGCCGGCATCACCGCGTCGAGGCACTCCGCAATCGCCTTGGGCTTGCCGGGCAGGTTGATGACCAACGAGCGGCCGCGGATGCCGGCGATCTGGCGCGACAGGATCGCCGTGGGTACCCAGCGCAAGCTGGCTGCGCGCATCTGTTCGCCAAACCCGTCGAGTTCCTTGTCCAGAATCGCTCGAGTGGCCTCAGGTGTGACATCGCGCAACGCCGGGCCAGTGCCGCCCGTGGTCACCACCAGACAGCACCCGCTGTCGTCGCAGAGTTCGCGTAGCGTCGCCTCAATCAGCGGTTGCTCGTCGGCGATCAAGCGCGCGACCGGCTCAAAGGGCGTTGTCAGCACTTCACGAAAGTACGCCAGAATCGCCGGGCCGCCGCGGTCTTCGTAGATGCCCTGGCTGGCGCGATCGCTTACCGTCACAATGCCGATGCGCACCGGCTGGGTCGGGTCACTCATGATTGCCTTGGGTTCAGCGCACGCCTGCGCCGCCGTTTACGGGCCGAGCCGGCTGGACCAATACCCGCCGACCCGTCGCGTCGTCGCTCACCAGCACCATGCCATGGCTTTGCAAGCCCATCATCTTGCGCGGTGCAAGGTTGGCCAGCACCAGCACTTGCTGGCCGACCAGTTCCGCCGGCGCGAACGACTCCGCGATGCCCGACAGAATCTGGCGCGGGGCGGCCTCGCCGAGGTCGATTTCCAGCCGCAGCAGCTTGGTCGACTTGGGTACGGGCTCTGCAAGCAACACCGTGCCGATCCGCAGCGCCAGCGCCGCAAACTGGTCGATCGCAATGTCCGCTTGCGTCGGCTCGGCCTTGGCGGGCGCGACCGCCGGCGTGGGCAAGGCGACCGCACAAGCGGCGGGCGGGGCAGGGTGCTGCTCGGTCGGGCCGCCTGGCGCGGCGGTCGCCGCCACCACCTCGCGCTTGGCAAACAGCGGCGCGCCACTGGCAACCGGCGCACCGGGTTGTAGTTGGCCCCACCTCAGAGCTGGTAGCGTCGTCGCTTGGGTGCTTGCGCCGATCCGGCGCAGGATTTCGGGCGCGCTCACCGGCAAGATCGGCTGCAGCAACGTCGCGGCGATGCGCAGGCCCTCCAGCGCGCAGTACAGCGTCTGGCCTGCCGCCGCCGGGTCGTCGCGCACCGTCCGAAACGGCGCATCGTGTTGGATGAGCTCGTTCAAGCGCCCGACCAGCGCCAGCACGTCGGCGGCGAGGCGATGCAGCCGAAAGCTGCGGATGCTCACCGCAGCAGGCGCCAGGCGGTCACCGCTCCACATCGGGTCGGCAACATCGGCTGGCGTCGCTGGCCGCATCAAGACCGCCGCGACCTCGCGCACGGCCGTCTGCGCTGCCGTGGTCGGATCGACGCCGCTCGGCGCCGGCACGCGGCCCTCGAACCAC
>CAXRHS010000113.1:0-12107 GCA_964230235.1 Myxococcota bacterium | reverse complement strand
GACAGCACGGTGCCGGGTGCGTCCAGGCCCGATCCGTCGACGACCAGCTTGCACGCCTCGTCGTAGTAGCTCTCTGCCGCCATGGTGACGGCTGGCGCAACCTTGACGACCTGGTCAAAACCGACGCCAGCGCCGAATTCGCCGCCGACCACGCACGACGGACCCGAGACGCCGCTGTTCAGGCGGATGACGTAGCGGCGAAAGGCGATGTCCCACGCCTGCGAGTCCAAGGCCGCGTGGTCGTGGATGTCGACCCGCTCCAGGCCAAAGTCGCCAAAGCGCGCATACACAAACGCTTCCGTGGGCTGCATGCCGCCGGCCGATGCGTCGATCTCCGACTTGTACTGCGCGCCGTCGGTGGTGTTGGTGATGACGCGCGTGCTCGGCTTTTTCAGCAGCGCGAGGTCCAGGATCTGGTTGTCGCTGCACTTGGGCGGCACGGCTTTGCACAGCGAACCCTTGGCGTCGGCTGTCGCGTCGGCGGCAACTTCCGCGCCGGCGTCGGCGCTGCCGTCCGCGGCTGCTGCGACTTCGCCGCCGGAGTCCGCGCCGGTCGCGGTGTCGGCCTGCCCGTCCGTGCTGGCGTCCGCCGCGGTCGTCGCCAGCGATCCGCCACCACCCGAAGAGGTGCAGCCTAGGGCCAAAGTGGCAGAAGTGATCAGGAAATTGCGTGAGTGTCGATACATGATTGGCTATCCCGGGGTGGACGCCGCAAGCGGCAAAGGCGGCACGGTAGCGCGCCCGCGGGGGCGTGGCAAGGCAGTGCCGTGGTGCGCACCGGCTGCGGCATTGCCCTTTTGACCGCCTGCCGCGACACTGCACCCGCGGGCCAGCGTGGCCTGCTTGGCCGACCGTGTCCGAAGCCGCCAGTCCGCCGACCGCGACACCTACGGCCAGTCCCCGCCGGATCCGGGTCCAGTGGCGCGATCCGCGCACGGCGGCTGCTCCTGCGCCCGCCGACCCGATCCTCAAGGCTCGCCACAAGGCCCTGGCCGATTTGCGGCGGCTGCGGCTTGGATTCTGGCGCTCGATCGGTCGCAGCAACCGCCTGTTTCCGCGCAAACTCGTGGTCACCCGCGAGGGCAAGTGGATCATCGGCATCGCGCTATTGCTCGGCGCTGCGGCGGTCAACACCGGCAACAACCTGCTCTACCTCGTGCTGTCGCTGGCGATCTCGGTCATCGCCATTTCGGGCATGTTGAGCGAATGGTGCCTGCGCGAACTGGAGTTGCTGCGCTGCTACCCCGGCGAACTGGTGGCCGGCGCCGTTACCGCCTTGCGCATCGAGGTCTACAACGACAAAAGCCGACCTGCGCTGCACCTGGAGGTCGGCGAGGTCGTCGACGGCGCCACCGACGTGCAGGTCCGCGATGGCTATGTCTTGCATTTGGGGCCGCGCGAGGTCGGTCAGGCCTTTGCGGCGATTCGGCCGTTGCGGCGGGGGCCCATCGCCACCGCAGGCCTGCAGCTCACCACCGGCTACCCTTTTGGTTTTGCAAGAAAGTCACGGCTTTTCGACGAGCCGGCGGCCTTCCTGGCCCTGCCGACGGTGACGCCCACCGAATTGGACGCGTTTGGCGCCCACGACCGCGGTGCCAGCGAACTGTCGCGGCGGCTCGGCCAGGGCGATACCTTCGCCGGACTGCGCGACGCCAGGCCGGGCGACGCCCAGCGCGACATCTACTGGAAGGCGTCGGCGCGCCGGCAGCGCCTGATCGCGCGCGAGTGGCAAGCCGAGGCCAACCGCATCGCCGTCGTCCGCTTTGCGCATCTGGCACCCGGTCCCAATCAGGACCCGGCGACCCTGGATGCCGCGTGCGCGCGGGTGGCCGGCATCTGCGAGGCGCTTTTGCGCGCGCAATTTGCAGTGGGCGTGCAGACCTTTGTCGGCAGTGTCGCAGCCGAGGCCGACTTGAGCGCTCGCGGGGACCACCTGCTGCGCATCCGCCGCCACCTGGCGTGGCTGACCCCGGTCGACCAGCCGCCGCCGCCGCAGTGGCCGCTGCCCGACCTGGAGTGGGCGCAAGCTGTGCGCGCAGCCTACGACACGCAAGCGACCTTGCAGCGCGCAGAGTCCTTGCAGTGGGCGCCGTTGGCCACGTCCGCGCCGGCCGAGGTGTTGCTGGTGCGGTTTGACAGCCGCGACGACGCCCAACTGCACGGCAGCTGTGACCGCGAAATCGTGCTCGATGCGAATGGCGCGATCGTGCGCACGGTGCACCACCGCGCGGCCCGGCAGGCGGCCTAGATGACCACCGCGACGGCGCAGCCGCTCGGCTGGACGGTGCACCACAGCCTGCTAGCGGTCGCTTATGGCATGGTCGGCGCGGGTGTGTTGCCGATTGCGGTGTCGGGCGAACTCGGGTGGCTGCCGCCGGCGGCGTTCGTCGCGGCGATGCTGGTGTCGCTTTTGCGCGATCCGCGGGTGTCGCCGGTGCGACCGGTGACGGCGCAGCTGTGGACGGCCGTGCTGATTCTGTCGTTCGGCGCCACCATCGTGCGCTCGCTGCAAGACAGCCTGTGGCTGGTTCACGCCATGGAGTTTGCGCTGCTCGTGACCGTCAGCCGCTTCTTCCAACGGCGGTTTGCCAAGGATTACCTGCAGCTGCTGGGCCTGTCGTTCATCTTGTTGCTGACCGGCGCCATCGTGCAGCCGGGGCCGATGTTTGCGGTGTGCTTCTTGGCCTACACCGTGCTGACCATGTGGGGCCTGACGCTGCTCCACCTGGTCCGCGAACTGGAACTGCAGACCCACACCGGCCCCGAACACCTGTTGCCGCCGCCCGCGCCCAAGCGCCGCTGGCTGGGCCTCTTGCCGCCCAAGCCCGTGCCTGCGCCGGTGGTGTGGCCCGAACTGCCGGTGCACGCGAGCACCATCGAGTGGCGGTCGCGGCGCCTGGTCGGCCTGCGCTACTTTGCCGGCACCAGCCTGTTGTCGCTGCTGGTACTGGCCGGTTCAGCGCTTTTCTTCTTCCTGTTTCCGCGCTTGGGCGTTGGCTTCTTCTTTGCGCAGACGCGGCCGCCCAAAAGCGTGGTGGGCTTTTCCACCGACGCCCAGCTGGGGCAGTTTGGCGCCATCAAAAGCAATGCCGAAGTGGTGGCGCGGGTGACCTTTCCCGATGAACCCAAGCGGCTGCTGAGCGGCGTCCGCTTGCGGGGTGTCGCCTTTGACAGCTATGCCAACAACGGCTGGACGCGCCTCAAGGAAGAGCCGTGGCCACTGCGCTACCGCGACGGCAAGCTGACCCTGCCGCGGGTCGACCCGCCCGAACAGGGCGTCAGCCGCAGCGTGCGCGCCGAGGTCTATCTGGAGCCCCTGGACAACAGCAACCGCGTGCTGTTTGCGCCGCCGGGCACCTGGGCGGTGGAGTTGCTGGACACCCGCTTCGACTACCTGCGCGGGCGCAAGAAAAGCGTGATGCGCACGCCCTCTGGCGACCTGACCTACCTTGCGCCGCCCGACACCGCGTTGCACTACATGGTGCATGTGGTCGAGCCGCTCAGTGCCGCAGCGGAAGCCAACCGGCTGCGCGCCGCCGAGGGCGAGCCGCCCGCCCAGCTGCTGTCGCGCTACACGCACCTGCCCGACACCTTGGATCCGCGGGTGGCGCAGCTGGCGCAAAAGCTCAGTGGCCCGGCCAAGAATTGGTACGACAAGGCCGCGGCAATCGAAGGGGCCCTGCGCGAGGGCTGGACCTATTCGCTGGCGGGCGACCAGGACGCGCAAAAGCCACTCGAGGACTTTCTTTTTGGCAAGAAGGCTGGCCACTGCGAGTACTTTGCCAGTTCGATGGTCCTGATGCTGCGCACCCAGGGCATTGCCGCGCGGCTGGTGCACGGCTTTTCCGGCGGCCAGTTCAACCCCATCGGCAACTACCGCATGATTCGCCAGGCCGACGCGCACAGTTGGGTCGAAGTGTTCTTTCCCAAGATCGGCTGGCGCACCTTTGACCCGACGCCGGCCTCCGGTCAGGAGGCGCCGCCCGACACCAGCATCCTGCAGCAATTGCGGCACATTGCCGATGGCGCGTCGCTGATTTGGTACCAGTGGGTGGTCGAATACGACCTGGATCGGCAGGTCGAGATGCTGCGCGGGCTCGGCAGCCGCTTTGGCCAGCTGCGCTCGCCCAAGCTGGGCAGCCTGTTTTCCAGCTCGTCCGATGAGCCGCAGCAAACCAAGAGCAAAGCGCCGGTGCCGTGGTGGGTCATCGCCGGGCTGGCGGGGCTGGCCCTCATCGCCGGCAGCCGGCTGGCTTGGGTGGCGTGGCGCGACCGGCCCGCCGTGGTGGTGGACCGCCAGGTGGACCGTGCGGTCGATCGTCTGCAAGCCGCGCTGCACAAGCGCGGCGACGGCCGCGCTCCGCATGAAACATGGTCGGCGGTCGCCGCGCGCATGCGGCCGCGCGCCCCAGAGGCGGCGCTGGCGATTGGCGCGTTCGCGGTAGCTTGGGACCAGGTGCGTTTTGCCCCGGTTGGGCGGCGCCTGGACCGCCAGACCCTGCTTTTGGCGATCGGGTGCGCACGGCAAGCCGTGCTGCAGGTGCCGGTCACAAGCAGGGGGGGATTGTTCAGACTGCTGAAACGAAAAGAAAATTAGCGGAAAAGATGGCGGCTGACCACCTGGATCTCGCCGCGCTGGCGGCCGCGGCGCCTTGGCCCGCCGACCGCGCCGTCGCGGCAGGCGGAAGGTGCCATGGCGCGTTGGTCAGCGGCTGGCGACAGCTTGTGGCCGCAGATGTCGCCTATGGCGTGGTCGCGGACCTGCAAGCCGAAGGCCTGGACTTGCAGCCCGACACAGACGACCGAATCGCGCTTGCCGCGTGGCTGCGGCTGCACGACCACCTGGCCCAGCGGCTGTGCGGCGGCGACCGCGCCGCGTTCGGGCAACTGTGGCTCAAAGAGGTGGGCGGCCGGTTGCCGTGGCTTGGCCGCATCGGTCTGCGCGGCCTGGGGCTTGCGGGCGCGATCCGGCAGCTGCCGGCGGCATGGGCGGCCGGCTTTGACGTGCCTGCGCCCGCCGTTGTGGTGGACCCTACGCGCGTCCGCGCGGTCTGGCAGGGCCATCCGGTATTTGCCGCGCCGACCTTTCGCTGGCTGATGGCCTTGCAGGGCGCGCTGGTGCTGCCGCTGTGCGGCAGCTGGCCGGGCGTTCGCGTCCAAGCGGCACCGGCGCCAGACCAGTTTGTGGCCACCTGGCAGCGCAGCCTGCCTTGACGGCGACGACCGGTCCGCGCACCATCGACATGTGGATCCGGCAGCCCTACCCGAAGCCCAACTGGAGCGCGACCGCGACGACCCCGCCGCCCTGCTGCACGAGGTGGCGGCAGCACTGCGCATGGCGCGCTTTGGCGGGGCCCACGCGGTTGCGCGACCCAAACCGTTTGCCGTGGTCGCGCCCGCCGCTGAGATTCGCGCAGCGCCGCAGGTGGTCGCTCCTCACGCGGCCGCAGCACCGCCCGCAGCGCCACTGGCCCAGCCTCGGCCCAGCCAACCCCTGCCGCTGCGCGTGACTGGGCCGCAATTGGGTCCGGTGACGGCTTCGCTGGCGCACCAGCGCCAACAGATGCGCGACAAGATCGCCGAGATGTTCGGCAGGGCTGCGGTGTGCACCAAGTGTCCGCGCCACCAGGGCCGTTTGCGCACGGTGGCAGGCCAGGGCAACGTCGGAGCGCGCTTGATGGTGGTCTTGGAAAGCCCGGACGAGGCGAGCGAGAAGTCCGCCAGGCCGGCCAGCGGACCGCCGGGCGAGCTGCTCGACAAGATGCTGCACGCCATGGGCCTGCACCGCGACGAGGTGTGGTTGACCTACCTGTGTCTGTGTCGCGGCGGCGACGAGCCGATTTCGCTTGCTGATGCCGGTACTTGCAGCACGTATCTGCGCCAACAATGGGAGGCCATCGAGCCACAAGTGCTGGTCGTGCTCGGCGAGCGCGCCAGCCAGGTGCTGCTGCGGCAGCAGGCGCCGATGGCTGAACTGCGCGGCAAGTGGCAGGTGGTCAAGGGCGTGCCGACCCGGGCCACCTGGAGCATGGCCGAGATGCTGGCCGACCAGGGCAAGAAACGCGATGTGTGGACGGACTTGCAGGCGGTGATGGGTCGGTTGGCGGCCGGGCGGTGACGCCTCAGCGCAGACCAGACCGCGCGGCGCGGCTCGCGGCTACCGGGCTTCGTTGACCCTGCCGCGTTGCTGCGCCAAGCTTGGCTGCCAGCCCTGACGGGCCGATTTCGCGCTGTACGCCAATGTACCTCGCCACCCGAGAAGACCTGTTGACCTGGATCGCCAATGGCGAAAACTCCAGCGTCGAATTCAAGCGCGACGACGTCAGCAATGACAAGTTCGCGCGTGAGGTCGTCGCGTTCGCCAACAGTGACGGCGGAGTCATCTTGCTCGGAGTGGACGACGACGGCAGTATCGCCGGCGTTGCGCCGGGCAAGCTTGAAGAGTGGGTGATGACGGCGTGCCGCGACAAGGTTGCGCCGCCGATCGTGCCGCATTTTCAACGCATAGTGGGCGTTGCGCCCGGTCGCGATGTGGCCGTGGTGCGCGTTGAGCGCAGTTATACTGCCCACCACTTGTGGCACAACAGCCACCGAACGTGGCTGCTGCGCGTCGGATCGCAATCCCGCGAGGCGAGCCAGGAAGAACTTGCGCGCCTGCTGCAGCGCCGCCAAGTGTTCCGCTGTGACGCGGCACCGATTCAGGGCACGTCGTTTGGGCACCTCGACCGCCAACGCTTGCGCGACTACTTCGTGCGCGTGCGCGACCAGCCTGTGCCGGACGACGATGATGTAGCCGGTTGGCGCACGCTGCTCGCCAACACGGAAATCCTCGACAACGACACCGCCGACGGTCCGTGCACGCTGGCGGGACTGCTGCTGTTCGGGACGATGCCGAGCCGTTGGCTGCCGCAGTCTGGCATCGATGTCGCGGCGTATGCAGGCACGAGCAAAGATTACGCGGCGATCGAGCGGCAGCGGCTGCGCGGGCCCATGGTAGGCCGCTTTGGCGACGCCGCCGCGCGGCCGACGCTGCTAGATGCCGGCGTCATTGAAGAAGCGCTCGCGTTTGTCCGCCGCACGGCGCCGGGCACTGCCCACATCGCGCCAACTGGGATTCGCCACGATATTGAGGACTATCCGGTGGCGGTCGTCCGCGAAGCGCTGGTCAATGCCCTGGTTCACCGCGACTACCTGATGGCCGGGCCGAGCGTCGAACTGACGGTGTACGCGGACCGGCTAGAGGTGATTTCGCCTGGTCAGTTGCCCAACGGCATCACGCTCGATCGCATGCGCACGGGCTGTCGGTTTCCGCGCAATCCGTTGCTGCGAGACGTGTTGCAGGACTACAAGTACCTGGAAAGCCAGGGCATGGGCGTGCCGCGCAAGATCATCGCCGGCATGCTGGCGCACAACGGCAAGGCACCGGAGTTTGAGGCGACTGAGCATCAGGTGGTGGTGCGGGTGTGGAAGTAGGTGGCGGTGGCCGCCATCGCCGTAGTTGCAGGCAACGGGCGGCGTCGACAGTGTTGGTGTGGAGGTGCTTGCGGATGTCAGCGCCCAGTGCATGGCGTTTGTCGCGGCGCACAAGCCGCGTGGTTTCGCCCAAGGCGTCGCGACGTTTGGTGGCTGCAATGCCGCTGCTCGTACCACGCTGAATCCACCTAGGCCACCAACTCCGGCCTGTTTTCTGATAACCACTGGCTTGCAAAGTCCAGGCCGCGGCGTCGACTCTGGGACCGAACGCGCTGCCGCCAGCGCGGCCAATCACGGACCAGAGACGCATAGCCCAAGCGCCTCACAATCTCGCCATACGGGGCGTACTCAAGCAACCGAACGGCGGCCCAATCGCGGTCCAGGCGGCCGACGCTGCTTTCGCCGGAGAGGATGGCCGAGAACGTGGCCTCGTCTACGTCGTAGTGCCACACGTAGCGCGCTCGGTTTTGCATGTGCGACTTCGCGGCGAAGGCCGCAGCAAGCCTGAGATTCTAGCAGGCACGGCTGGTGCGGTTACTGTTCGCCGCCCACCACCCCTACCCCACCAACCCCACCCGCTCCAAAACGCCCATGAAGCCAACCACTGCGCGCCCGGCATCTGCGCCTTCCGGGTCCGCCATTTCCTGCACCAAAAGCCCCATGTAGCCGCCAAACACCGCCGCGGCCAGCCCCTGCAGCGCGCCTTCGTCCACCCGGTCTTGCAACGCCGGCCGCAGCATGTCGCCGACCGCACCGCGGGCCCGCTGGTAGAACCGCGCCAGCGCCAGTTGCAGCCCCGCGTCGCGTCGCGCCCGCAGCGAAAAGTCGAGCCAAAGCGGCACCATCGCCCGACCGCGCCGCAGTTCGCGGTCCAGCGCCTGGGTCGTCAGCGCGACGTAGTCCGGCGAGCGCAGCGCGGCCTGGAACTGCGCAAACATCTGCTCGATGACCTGCTGGGTCCACACCTCCAAGATGTCGACGAACACGTCGTGCTTGCTCGGGTAGTGCCAGTAGAACGCGCCCTTGGAGACGCCGATGCTCTCGCAGATGGCCTCGACGCTGGTCGACTCGTAGCCGCGGTCGCGAAACAGCCGGTAGGCGGCGGTGCGCAGCGTCTCTTTGCGGGTCTTGCTGGGGTCGACGCCGTCTGTTTTCTTGGGTCGGGGCATGCTAGGCCTCCCTTGCGCCGGTTTGACCGGCCTGTCCCTGCCCCTGCGCCTGTCCCTGTCCCTGCGCCTGTCCCTGTCCCTGTCCCTGCCCGCGCAGCGGCTGACCCTGGTTTCGCCCCTGCGGACTCGCGCCTCGCAACCGCTCAATGATCTCCAGCCGCAGCCGATCGGCCGCCACCACTGCATCCAGCGACCCAACCCGCACCGCGCGCTCGACGCTGTGCACGGCGTCAAACTCCTTGGCGACGGCGGCCTGGTGGTCCAGCGTCGCTTCTGCCACCACACGATCGAGCTTTTCGCGCAACCGCGGGGCTTTGTTGGCCGGCGCTGCCGCAATCGCCGCCTTGGCCGCCACCACCCGCGGATCGGCCTCGACCCGCTGCCGGACCTGGCGCGGAAACACCACTGCCGCCGCCGGCGCGCCGCCAATCACGCTGGCAAAGCTGCCCTCGACCGCTATGGCTTGCAGGTTGGGGTTCAAGGCCTTGCTGAACACCACGTAGGCCCCGCCGTGGTAGCGGCCGATGACCGCGAACACGATCGGGCCGTCGAATTCGACCACCGCACGGCCAATTTCGGCGCCGTATTCGAGCTGGCAGCGGCGCATCGACTCGGGGCTGCCGTCAAAACCGCTCAAGTTGGCCAGCACCACCGCTGGCCGGTTGCCGCTGCACGCCCGCAGCGCCCGCGCGACCTTCTTGCTCGACTGCGGAAACAGCGTGCCGCCGCTCCAGGTGTCAGGTCCGTCGTTGGGGATCTGGCCGCGGCGGGGCAAGGGGCGGCTCTCGAAGCCGATGACGCACACGGGCATGCCGCCCAGGTGCGCGTCCAGGACCACCGCCGTCTCGGCTTCGCGCCACCAGGCCCAGCGCTCCAGACTGCCGCCGTCCTGGTCGACCACCGCGCGCATGACTTCGCGAATCGCAAAGGGCTTCTTGCGACCGGGGTTGCTGCGCTCGTCGAAAAGCTCGCCCACCGTCGCAAAACCGTTGCCTTCGCCCCGGTAGGGGTAGGCCAGGATTGAGCGGTCGGCGGGGTCGGTGCTGGCGAAGGGGCGAGGTCCGGACTCGCCGCGGGCCTGGTAGGTGAGGCGATAGTGCTCGAAAAGCACGGCATAGGCTTCGCCGAGGTCGCGCGCGAGGTATTGCGCCTCTCCGTTGGGGCCCATGATGCGGTCGAAGCCGCCAATGCCGCGCTCGTCTTCGGCGGCGACGCCGCCCGACACTTCCAGCGCCCGCTTGCCGGTCAGGACCATCGACGCTTCCGGCGTCATGATCAACACGCCCTGGTTGTGGGTCAGCATGGTCGCCATCGCGTTCCAATAGCTCTGCGCGCCCACGCAAGTGCCGGCGACCACAAGGTGCACGGCGCCGCCCTGCCGGCAGAACTGCACGATGCGCCGCAGCACCGCCGCGGTCCAGTCCAGGTTCTCGGTGCCGCTGTCCATGGCGATGCGCGCGCCAGACGACACCGGCAGCCACTCGACCGGGATGCCGCGATCTTGCGCCAGGTCGAACGCCGCGACGATGCGCCGGCACTCGGGCTCGCCCAGCGCGCCCATGGCCTTGAGCGGATCGCCGAGCACCAGCACCCGCTCCATGCCGTCGGGGTGCTTGCGGGTGTGGTGCCGGACCAGCCCCACCACTACGCCGCAGGTGTTGTGGGCCGGCGGCCGGTCGACCGCCACCAGCGTGTCGGTGTCACCGGCGAGATCCAACTCCTCAAAGCTGCCGCGCTGCAAGTCGGGGTGCGGAGCCAGCGAGGTATCGCCCGACGGCGCCGCCGACACCAGCAACCGCACCACGTCGTAAGGGCAGTGCACGCCCAGCCGGCGCGCCGCCACCCGCCGCGCCGACAGCGCGTCCTGGGTCCGCACCAGATCGAGGGTCTGCGGCTCCTGGCGGACCTCAAAGCGGTGGCGGCCGTGGGTCTGAATCGACACCGCCACCGGCCGGGCGCCGAGCCTGGCGTCGTGCAAGTGGGCGTGGATCACGACTTTTTCCAACCCCAAGCCGCCGCCTTGCGGCAAGTAGCGGCGGGCCAGCCGCTCGACGTCGGCCGGCTTGAGGCGCAGCACCTTGCGCACGAACAGCACTAGCCGGTTGCTGTGCAGGCGCTTCTTGGCATCGCGTCGGCCCTGTTCGGCGCGCAGCAGCCGGGTCGCTTCGAGCCAGGCCAGCTCAAACGGCACCAGCCGCGGGTCGGCCGGCACCGTCACCGCGTCGGGGGCATCGGCGACCTCGGCCAGGACCACGATGCGCTCGTCGTCCGGGTTGTCGCGGGCGACCAGCCGCATCGCCAGCAGCGGGGCCGGCGCAGCCAGCGTTTGCAGGGTAAAGTTCTTGTACCGCCACAGCTCCAGGCGCAGGGCAGTGTCGCGGTCCACGCCAGTCGGTAGCTCAAACCCGTCCAGCAACGAAGCGGCCTCGCGCGAATCTGGCAGCTGGCGGGGCAGCAGCGCCGGCAGTTCGCCCGACTGTGTCTGGGCGGCGCGCAGGGCTTGCCAGCGCGGCGCCAGTTCCAACGCCAGCAAGGTCTGGTGTGCGTGGTCGGCGACCACCGGATGCTGGGCGGGCGCAAAGCGCAGCCACAACAAAAGGTCTTCGCGCACGCTGTCGGGCAGCGGCACGCCGGCTGTCTGCATGCCGAGCACCGCGCGCAAAAGCGTCGCCGCGCAGCGGGCCCGCAAGGCGCCGTCGCTGCGCGCCGCCGTCATCCGCCACAGCGCGCGCTGCACCTCTGGTTCGGCCGACAGGCCGGCCAGGCCATAGCGGCGCAGCGCCCGCTCGATCCGCGCCGCGTAGCCTGGATCACAGCGCGCGTCGCCCAAGTGCAGCCGGCGGCACAAATCAAAGAATGCGAACTCGGCGGTGTGGCGGTTGCCGTCGGCGTCGCCAACGGGTTCGCGCGCGAAACAGGCCTCGACCGCGGCGTAGTCGGCAAGCGCCGAGCACAAGGGCAGCCACCGCTGGGGGTGCTGGAGCGCGGCGAAGTCCAGATCAATGTGCACCAGGCCGCGCAGCACCGCCTCGGCGTCTGCGGGCAGGTCGTAGCCGAGCAGCACCGCGTGAGCGATGTGCACCAGGTCATCGAGCACCAAGGCGGCACCGGCTGCGTCCAGACCATCCACGGCCTGCGGATGGGCGCGCTCGCCGCGCACCAGCGCCAGCAGCGCCCGCGGATGATCGGCGCCCGCCAAAGCCTGGGCCGGCGCGTCGTCGTCGCTGGCCTGCCCGTCTGCGAACAGAAAAAGCGGAGTGCCCGCGATGACTTGCTGGTGCGGCCGGCACAGCACCTCGGCGATGCGGCCCGCGCGGTCCGAGAGCAGCGGCATCTCCAGCTTCATGGCTTCGAGCACCGCGAGGCGCTGACCGACTTGCACGCTGTCGCCGTCTTGGACCTCGACCCGCACCACCAGCGCCGGGGCCGGCGCCGGCACGTGGTGGCCGGCCGACAGCCCGCCCG
>CAXRHS010000112.1:0-4602 GCA_964230235.1 Myxococcota bacterium | reverse complement strand
CGAGGCCGTCGCCAGACACGGCACGGCGATGTCGGTCGGCGTGCGCGCAAGCGGCTCGTTTCCCGGCGTCTTCTCACCAACGACCGGCAGCTATCCCGACAAGAACACCCGCGTGCGCTTCGTGGATGGCGGGATTCGCGACAACGTGCCCGAGGCGGCGCTGCTGGCGGCGGGTGCGGATTTGCTGGTCGCATCGAACATCGTGCCGTTGCCGGCCCCGCAAAAACCCAAGGGCCCGCTGTTCGATCTGCCGGGGTGGCGGTACGTGCACGAGCTCAACCCGATCGGTCGGCTGCAAGATGCCTGGCGATCGACGTTCATTCTGTTCCACTCGGCGGGTGAGTCCGGGACGCTGAGCGCGGACGTGGTCTACGACAGCAAGCCAAACCAGTACCTGGCCACCAGCTTTACCCAAGCGGAAGGCATCGTGCGCGCCGCCGAGGCTGAGGTCGAGCCCGTCGCCGAAGAACTGGCGCGGCGCTGGACAATGATGGTTGCCAAGGTGGACTGACTGCGACGCCACGAATGGCCGAACGACGCGCTGGTTTCTACTTGCCGATGCAGAATTCGGAGAAGATCGCCCCGAGCACGTCGTCGGGCGTCATCGGCCCGGTCAGTTCATCGAGTGCATCGATTCCGTCGCGCAAGTCAGCAGCCGCCAGTTCCAGGGCCGGTTCCGCGTCGAGAACGGCCATCGCGCGCTCAAGCGCAGCTGCGGCGCGCACCAACTGATCGGCGTGGCGCTGGCGCGCAACTGCCACACCATCGCCTGCAACCGCGGCCAGTCTCTGCACGCGGCTGACAATGGTCTTGCGCAGTCCCTCGATCCCGTCTTGTCGTGCCGCGCACACCACGGTCGCCGTCGCCAGCAGAGGATGCGCAGCAACCGATGGATGCGCAGCCAAGTCGCCCTTGGCGCGCACCGGCAGCAAGACGCCCGCGAAATTTGGAACTGGCCCTGGCAGCGCAGACTGGTCAACGACCCAAAGGACGATGTCGGCGGCGGCAAGCTCGGCCTGGGCGCGGCGCGTGCCCTCGGCCTCGACCGGGTCTGAGGTCTGCCGCATGCCTGCGGTGTCGATCCACGTGATTGCCGTGCCCCACGGCGCCGTGCGCACTTCTAGCGTGTCACGCGTGGTGCCGGGCCGCGCATCGACGATGGCGCGGTCGCTGCCACACAAGGCATTGAGTAGCGTTGACTTGCCCGCATTGGGCGCACCGACCAGCACGACGCGGGCACCGCGCATGCGAATTCGGCCCGCATGGGCAGTGGCGGCAAGCGCCCGCATCTGATTCGCGAGGGCCGCCAGTTCCGCGCGCAGCGGCCTGGCGTCAAACGCCGCCAGGTGCGGCTCGGCGGCAAAGTCCAGGCGCGCTTCAACCTCTGCAATTGCGTGCAACACCGGTCTGCGCAGGGCGTCGATGGCGCGCCCGGTGGCGCCGTCCAGGTGGTGCAGCGCAGCCACATGCTGGCCCGCACCGCCGGCATGCAGCACATCGACCAGCGCCTCGGCTTGCGCAAGGTCGAGCTTGCCTGCCTGCAAGGCGCGAAACGTGAACTCGCCGGGCTGGGCTACCCGTGCACCCAAGCTGCAGAGCGTCGCAATCAGCCGGTCAACCCCAGTCGGTGACCCGTGCACGTGAAACTCGACGACGTCGTCACCAGTGTAGGAGCGCGGCCGGTGAAAACAGACGACGTAGCCGCGATCGAGCGGGTCGCCGCTGTCCGGCTCCCGCAGCGTGCAGTATTGCATCACGGCGTGTGGCCACCGCCGTGCGCCAGCCACCTGCTGGGCGACCGACAGCGCGTTTGCGCCACTGAGGCGCACCACCGCGACGCCCGCAATGCCAGGCGCACTCGCGAGCGCGACGATGAGATCGTCGCCAGTTTGCATGGCGATGGGCGGCGGACGCAGCCTTGGCTACGAGCGCAGAGCCTTGATCTTGCCAACCAACTCGGGCACGGCAACGAAAGCGTCGGCGACCAGGCCGTAGTCCGCGACCTTGAAGATGGGTTCGTCGGCGTTCTTGTTGATGGCGACGATGACCTTGCTGTTCTTCATGCCGGCCAGGTGCTGGACCGCGCCGGAGATCGCAATCGCAAAGTACAGCTGTGGGGCCACCACTTTGCCAGTCTGACCGACCTGGTAGTCGTTGGGGGCGTAGCCGTCGTCGACGGCCGCGCGCGAGGCGCCAATCGCGGCACCCAGGACGTCGGCCAATGGTTCGGTGATTTGGTTGAAGCGGTCTTTCAGGCCGCGACCACCGGCCACGACCACGCTGGCTTCGGCCAGATCGGGCCGGCTCGACACAACCCCCTCAAACCCGACGAAGCGCACCTGCGCGCTGCCTGCCTGGGGGTCAGCCGCAAACGCCGCCACTGGCGACGACCCGCCGACCGCACCAGCGGCGTCAAAGGCGGACGAGCGAACCGTCACGACCTGGATCGGCGAATCGATGACGACATCGCCAGTCAGGTTGCCGGCCCACATCGGCCTGCGGTAGACAAGCCCTTGCGCGGTCTTGACCACGGCGACCACGTCGGACGCCATGCCGGCTTGCAAGCGCACCGCCACCCGCGGCAAGACGTCTTTACCTGCACTGGAGGCCGACATGCACACGAGATCGGCTCCGCACGCCGCCGCCAGATCGGCGATGACCTTGGCGTACGGTCCCGCGACGATGTGGGCAAGGTCCGCGTGGTCCGCGACGTGCACGGTGCCTGCGCCGTAGCCGGTCAGCGCCTGGGCAACGCCTGCGACGCCCGCGCCCAACACGGCGATGTCGAACGATCCGCCCGTCTGGGCGACAACCTGGCGCGCAAACTCGACGGTGTTTAGGGTCAGTTTCTTGGGTGCGCCTTTTTCGTGCTCGGCGACGACCAGGATTTTGGACATGGGGTGCTCCTTGCAGAATTCTTGGGGGACGCGCCCGTGTGGCGGCGGCCCACAGATGGGAACCGGGCGAATCGTTGCGGTTACAGGACGCGCGCTTCGCCGCGCAACCGCGCGACCAGATCGTCCACATCTTTGACCAGTACGCCCGCTTTGCGGCCGTCTGGGGTGGCCATCTTGACGATGCGCACTTTGGGTTTGGCGTCGCCCAGATCCAGGTCGTCCAATTCCAGTTCCTCAAGCGGCTTCGTCTTGGCCTTCATGATGCCTGCCAGTGGCGCGAAGCGCGGCTCGTTGAGCCGCAGGTCGGCGGTGACAACCGCTGGCAGCGTTACAGCCAGCGTCTCAAGCCCGCCGTCCACTTCGCGCGTGACCACGACCTGCCCGTCCGTCAACTCGACCTTGGATGCGAAAGTGGCCTGCGGCCAGCCCAAGTACTCGGCCAGCAATTGCCCGACCTGATTGGAGTCGCCGTCCACCGCCTGCTTGCCGATGAGGATCAGATCGGGCGACTCCCGCTCAGCGACCTTGGCGTAGATGCGCGCGATCAGGTCGGAGTCGGTGGTCTGCTCGTCTGCGCTGACCAGGATGCCGCGATCAATCCCCCGCGCGAGCGCACCTTGGCGGATGAAACGCGCCGTTTCATCGGACTCGCCGATGCCCAGCGCCACGGTCTCAATGTCCCCGTGTTCTTCGACCAACTGCAAAGCGCATTCGATTGCGTTCTCGCAGAAGTAGTTCATCACGTACTCGACGTCGCCCTCAATCCAGGTGCCGTCACCGCTGATGGCGAGCTTGGCATTGGGATCGCTGACGCGTTTGGCGGAAACCAGGATTTTCACGGGAACTCCTCATGGCGGGGGCCACCGCCAATGTCAACCAGCGGGGCCAGGGCAGGGTGTCGCCCAGCCTATGACGCAGCGCGTCACACCGGGCGCGCGCGAAAGGTAGGGCTGACACCGTCCCGTGTCAACGCGAGCGATTTGGGCGGGCACGGCACGCTGTGTAGCGCGCACCGCGCGATTGCCAAGAAAGCCATGCCACGCGACGCGCGATCTGCGCGGTCCCTGACTGCGCGATGACGCTGCTGCAACCGTGCCAATGCTACGGCGGCCGGGTCGGCGTCGCGCTCGCTGGCAGGTCGCCGCGACGGGCACCGAACACGATCGGCTTGCCTGCGGACTGCACGCGCTCTGCCAACCGCACGACCCCTGGATTGGTTGGGAATCGCTCGGAGAGCCGCTCGGAAAGCTCGCTGACCTCGCCAAAAAGCGATTCTTTGATCAGCAACTCGCCCAGCATCAAACCGGCGTCGACGTTTTCAGGGTCCATGGAATAAGCACGCCGGGCGGCGTCAATGGCTTCGTCGCGCTTGCCGGCTTGTTCCAGCGCGATCGCCATCCAGTGCCACCAAACAGACCAGCTGCGCAGCGTGCTCGCTATCGGCGGATGGATGCTGCGCAAGAACGGCAAAGCCAGGTCGGGCCGGTTCATGTCGAGCACCACAAACGCAGCCGATGCACAGGCGGCATGGCCCGGCCGTCGATCACACACGGTGCGATACAGGTGAAACGCTTCGTAACCCTTGCCAGCGACGACCATCAGCCGGGCTTCAATGAAATAGCCCTCCACTTCCGTGTCCTTGTGGGCGAGTAGCCCCGCAGAAATCTCGCGGGCAAGGTCCGGTCGACCGCGATCGAGGTACAGG
>CAXRHS010000111.1:0-8074 GCA_964230235.1 Myxococcota bacterium | reverse complement strand
GGTCGGAGCACGCCATGCCTCTCAGCTCTTGCCGGCGGCCACTTGCCCGCGGCCTGTTCCAGTCCCTGAGTCGGTTCCTGACCCTGGCTCTGTTTCTGGCCCTGATCCTGACCCTGGCTTGCGGAAAACCGGCCAGCGGGCCGGACGCCACCGCGCCGACGCCTGCGCCTGCGGTCTCCGCGGCACCGCTCCCATCCAGCCCGCCGGCCGCCGCCATCAGCGTTGCCAAGCCCAAGCCGCCGCCGGCCGTGTTCCGGTTGGTAGAGATGCTTCCGGCGCGTGAGGCCAAGATCCTGCCCGACGAGGCCCTGGTGGTCGTGCAGTTTTCCGCGGCGGTCGAGAAAAGCAAGGTCCGAAAAGCGCTGCGGTTCTCGCCCAACCCGCTCGCATGGCACGGTTCGACCATGCCCGACGACCGGACCTTCGAGCTGACCGTCGACCTGGAGCCGAGCACCCGCTACACGTTGACCGTGGACCGCGGCTTGACCAGCGACGAGGGTGCGCCGCTCGCCAACGAGGCCACGCCGACGGTGACGTTCACCACCGGCGTCGGCAAGCCGCGGATGCAACTGGACCGCGGCATCTATACCGTCCAGGCGGGCGGGCCGGGGCCGCTGTTGTGGACGCGCAACGTGCCTGCGGTGGCGGTGCGCTGTGCACAGATTCCGCGCGAGAAGGTCGCGGCGTTGCTGCCCGAACTCGCAGCGGCCATCGGGGGCTATGACCGCGACAACGCGGTGTTGCCGTGGTCCAAGCTGGGCGGCAAGGCGACCGCGCTGCCGATCGCGTCGCCAGTGGACAAGTGGCACAAGACCGCCATCGACACGGCAAGTCTGTGCGGCGGCACTGCCCGCGGTGTCGCCGTCGTCGAAGTATCGACCCAGACCCTGAACACCAAAACCAACACCAGCTGGAACGAGCCGTGGCGACAGCGGGCGCTGGCCAACACCACCGATCTCGGGCTGGTGGTCAAGGCTGGCGCTGCGTCGGGCGTGGTGTGGGTGGTCGGCTTGCGCACTGGCAAACCCGTCGCCGGCGCGCAAGTGGCCGTCTACACCCGACAGGGCAAGCAGACGTTTGTCGGCAAGACCGACGGCGATGGCCTGGTCAAACTGCCGGCCAACACGGTGCTGTCGCCGTCCAAACCGGCGGCTGCCAACGTGCGCGAAGACGACCACACGACGCTGGACCGGGCCGGCCTGGTGGTGGCAGCTTGGACGGCCGACGACCTTGCCGTGGCCGCCGCCGCTTGGGATGAAGGCTTCGGCCCGTGGCGCTATGACGTTCCCTTTGACTGGTCCGGCCGTGCGACGACGGTGCGCGGACTGCTGTTTTCCGACCGTGGACTGTACCGGCCCGGCGAGACCGTGCACGTCAAAGGCATGGTCCGGCAAGCAACGGCGACCGGACTGCGCGTGCCCGAGGCGAAGGTGGCCCGTTTTCGGGTGAGCGATGCGCGCGACAATGAGGTGTTGGTGAAGGAACTGCCGCTCTCCGCCTTTGGCGGCTTTGACGCCGACCTGACGGTGCCGACCGCCGCGCCACTGGGCGACTGGTCTGTGTCCGCCGAGGTTGGCGACGCGAAACTGACCACCACGTTTCTGGTCGAGGAGTTCCGCAAGCGCACGTTTGAGGTCAAGCTCAAGGCAGACGAGGTCTCGGCCAAGCGCGACCGGCCGCTCCGTTATGACCTGGAGGCGCGCTACCTTTTCGGTGCACCGGTGCAGGGCGCTTCCGTTGCGTGGACGCTGCTCAAGCGGTCGCATGACCTGTCGTTCAAGGGCTACGAATCGTTCACGTTTGGTTGGCACAGCTCCGACGATAGCGAAGGATGGAGCGACGACCCCGACGCTGCCGAGCCGGCCGCGGACGGTACCGGCACCACCGACGACCAGGGGCGCTTGGTGGTGCAGGTGACGCCGGCGCCTGAAGACGGCGCGGATCCGCTGGACTACATCTTGCGGGCCGAAGTGACCGACGCTGCCAACGACGCTGTCACGGGCAGCACGGTCGCGACCTGGTACCCGACCGCCGCGATCCTGGGCCTCGACGCCCCGTGGTATGGCCGCGCCGGCACGCCGCTGGCCATCAAGGGCGCCGCGCTGGACCAAAAAGGTCAGCCGGTTGCGATGCGGGCCAAGGCGACGCTGCAGCGACTTGACTGGGTCTGCACCAAGGCGCCGGAGTCGAGCTGGGCCAGCAACTGCAAGGAAGTGTCCACCGCGATTGAAAGTGTCGACGTCTCACTTTCGGGTCACGACACGCCGATCGCCTTGACGGCGCCGACGGGCGGCTACTTTCGGGTCTCGTTGATGGCGGACGACGTCTCGGGAAAGCCGTTGCAAACCGATCGGTCCTTCTACGTCGGCGGGGCCTCCGGCGCGCGCTGGCGCAGTGACGACGGCGAAAAGATGGATCTGGTGGTGTCCGGTCAGCGGTTTGCGGCCGGCGAGACTGCGCACGTGCTGCCGCGGACGGCCCTGGCCAGCGGTTCAGCGCTTTTGACCCTTGAGCGCGAAGGCGTCCTGCAAGCAGAAGTGTCGCCTTGGGGTGGTGCAGGCAACGCATTTGCCGTCAAGCTGCGGCCCGAGCATATGCCCAATGTCATTGCCGGCGTGGTGCTCGTCCGCGGAGCGGCGCCGGGCCTGCGCGAGCACACCCCGCGCATGCAAGTCGGCCTGACCAACCTGGCGGTCGCCGCGGATGCGCAACGCCTGCAGGTGCAGGTTGCGCTCGCCGCGGAGAGCTACGAACCGGGCCAGGAAGTGACGGTGACCGTGCAACTGCGCCATGGCGACAAGCCGGTGCGCGGCGAGGTCGCGCTGTCCGTCGCGGACGAGGGCGTGCTGCTGTTGGCCGACTACCAGACCCCCGATCCGCACAAGGCGCTGTATGCGCACCACAACCTGGCGGTGCGTACCGCCAGCAATTGGCAGCGCCTGCTCAAGCCCAGTGACCCGACCGAGCACGAACCCGATGAAGGCGGCGACGCGGCGGCGGCAACCCGCACGCGCAAGCGCTTTTTGTCGTCCGCGCTGTGGCTGCCGGCGCTGGAAACCGACGACAACGGCGTCGCCGTCGCGCGCTTCTTTGCCCCGGACAACCTGACCGCCTTTCGGGTGATGGCGATGGCGGGCGACGCCAATGCCCATTTGGGGTCGGCCGACAAGCGCTTCACGGTCAAAAAGCCCTTGCAGGTTCAGCCGGTGGCGCCGCGCTTTGTCGTCCCAGGCGACAGCGTGACCCTTGGTGCGCTGGTCCATAACCACACGGGCAGTGGCGGCCAGGCGACTGTTCGGCTGGTGGCCCAGGGCATGCAGGTTGCGGTCGCCGAAAAGCAGGTCCAGTTGCCCGCCGAAGGCGCGCTGCGGGTACCCTTTGAAGCCACCGCCACCGCCCAAAGCGAAGTCACGCTGCGCTTTGAGGTCAGCCTGGGGGCAGCGCGCGATAGCGTCGAAATCAGCTTGCCGGTTGTCGAACGCCTGCGCGTGGATCGAACCGTCGTCGGGCGCGGCCGCGTGGAAGGAACCGTCACCGCCGCTGTCACCTTTGACACCAGCGGGCTCGTCGAAAAAGACAGCCACCTGACCATCGACATCGACCGCACGGGGCTCTCGGTGCTGCAGCCGGCGCTCACTGAACTGGTGCACTACCCCTACGGGTGCCTGGAGCAAACCCTGTCAGCCTGGGGACCGATGACGCAATTGCGGTCCTTGTCCAGCGACGTGCCGCTGGGTGGCATCGATGCCGCCAAGCTCAACGACTACCTTGCCGCCGGTGCCCAGAAGCTGCTGAGTTTTCAAGACGCCAGCGGTCACTTCTCCCTGTGGCCACAGGGCACGCCCAGACCGAGCTATACGGTGGTGGCGATGCACGCCATTGCGGCTGCTGTCAAAGCGGGCGTGGTGCTCGACGCCAGGCTGGTCCGCGAGGGTTGGTCCGCCCTGGAAGCGTGGGCCGCTGCAGCAGAAGCGACAACCGGTGCTGATCAGGCCTCGCTTGCATTGGCTGCGTGCACCTTGGCCGAGGCGGGCAAGCCCAGCCTTGTCGCCAACCAGCGCCTACTGGCGGGCCGCAAGACGTTGTCGCTGTATGGCCAGACCTACTTGTTGCGGGCGCTGCACGCGGCCAAGGCGCCGGCCAGCCAGGTCGTCCCGGTGCTCGACGCCCTGGTTGCGGCGGTCCAGAGTGCCGACGACCGGGCCTGGCTGCCGGAAGCCGACGCCGACCACGATTGGTGGTGGCCGACCGACGACCATGTCCGGCCCACTTCGGCACTTCTGGTGGCGCTACTGGCCGTGCGCCCCACCCACCCGCTGCTGCCCAAGCTGGCCGAACACCTGATCCACAGTGCGCGCCGCGATGGCAGCTGGGCGAACACCCACGACAACGGCCTGGCGGTGCAGGCGCTGGCGGCGTGGGCGCGGGCGCAAGCGGCAGGGTCGGCGACGGTCAGCGTGAGCCTGGGCGATGCGGAGCTTGCGCGGCAGACCCTGCGAGGCAACCAGGCGCTGCACCTGCAGGTGCCGCTGGCGACGCTCAAGCCCGGCACGCTTGCGCTGCAGGCGCAGGGCGCGGTGCGTTGGGTCGCGCGGGTACAGCAAGCCCGTCGCGAAGCGTTGCCGCCGGCCGCTGCCAATGGCATCAAGGTCACGCGGCAGTACCTGGACGCCAAGACCGGCAAGCCATTGGCGACCGTCGGCGCCGGTCAGGTGGTGCGCGTGGAAGTCGAACTGGCGACGCCGACGAACTACGCCGATGTTGCCTTGGTCGATCCCCTGCCGGCCGGGTTCGAGGCGGCCAACGTGCGGCTGGGCGCGCCATCCATGGGATCGGAAGACGTGGGCGGTGAACCCGGCGACGGCGAGGACGGCGAAGGCTATGGCGGCTGGCTGTGGCAGTGGACGGAAATGCGCGACGCCGAGGTGCGCGCTTTCGCGGGCTCGCTGCCGGCTGGCTCGCACACCTTCGGTTACCTGGCGCGGGCGTTGGTCGCAGGCACGTTTACAGCCGCCCCGGCCACCGCCGAACAGATGTACCAGCCAGAGGTGCGCGGACGCTCGGCGGCAACCAGGGTCGTGGTGCGCTAGCAGATGGCTCGGCCGACCCTGCCGAGGTGGGCCCGCGGTCCAGCGGTGGCGGCGCTTGCCGCTTTGTCCGCTGCGGCGGCGCTGTGGGCGGCCGTGCGCGCCGACGACTGTCCGGTGGCGTTGCTGGACCCGGAGCGCATGGGGCCGCTGGTGCTGGTCGACGCCCGCGGCGAGGTCCTGCGCGCAGTTGCTGCGCCTGACGGTCGCCGAACGCCGTGGGTGCGCCTGGCCGAGGTGCCACTTGCTGCCCGCGAGGTGGTCCTTGCAGGCGAAGACGCGCGCTTCTTTGCCCACCCGGGCGTCGATGCCTGGTCCATCGCGCGGGCGGCCTGGCTCGACCTGCGCGCCGGTCGGGCCGCCTTTGGCGCTTCGACGTTGTCGATGCAGTTGGTGCGCCTGGTCCTGCATCCGAACGCGCCCCGCACCTGGCCCAACAAGCTGCGCGAGGCAGTGCTGGCGCTCCGCCTGGAGCGCGCGCTGACCAAGCATCAGATTCTGGAGCAGTACCTGAACCGCGCGTACTTCGGCCGCGGTGCGGTTGGCATTTCGGCCGCGGCGCTGCGCTACTTTGGCAAACCAATCCAGCAATTGACCGATGCCGAGGCGACCGTGCTGGCGGTGGTGTCGCGGCGACCCGTCGGCTACGCCCTCGACCGCCAGTTCGCACGCGCGACCGCCCGCCGCGATCACGTCGCCGCCTTGCTGGTCGAACGCGGCAAGTGGCCGGCCTCGCTTGCGGCAGCGCTGACGGCGGCCCCGATCCGCGCAACCTTGTCCCCATGGCCGTTTGCCGCGCCTCATTTCTGCGACCAGGTGATTCAAGGTCTGCCAAGCGATGTGGCAGCGCGCGGCGGGACGGTCCACACCACCTTGGACCTGCACCTGCAGCGCCGGATCGAAGCCGGCTTGCGGCGTCACGTTTCGGAGTCCGGCGTGCTGGGCATTGCGCAGGCTGGTGTGGTGGTGTTGACGGCCGGCTCGGCGCAAGTGCGGGCGCAAGTCGGCAGCGCGGATTACGCCGAAGCGGCCTTGGACATCACGACCTGGCGGCGCCACCCGGGTTCGGCGCTCAAGCCTTTTGTGTACGGCGTGGCGCTGGAGTCCGGCGCCAATCCGGGGACCACCGCGCTCGACATCCACGACGTGCCGAGCGACTACCGCGTCAAGCGCCTGACCCAGCCCGAGCGCGGGCCGGTGTCTTTGCGCGCTGCGCTGGCCGGATCGCTCAACCTTGCGGCGGTGCATGTCCTCGAAAACGTGGGCCTGGACGCCGTTTTGGACAAGCTCGCGGCCGCGGGCATCGGCCCCTTGACCGGCGGCGCCGCAGTCTACGGGTTGCGGCTGGCGTTGGGTGCGCCCAGGGTACGCCTGATCGATGTGGTGGCGAGTTATCGCTTTTTGGTGCGCGAGGGCAGGGTGCGCACGCCGCAGGCGGTGGTGGCGGTGGTGTCGCCAAACGGGGAGGCCTGGCGTCCGCGGCAAGCAAGCGAGCGCAGCGTGTTTGCGGCCGAGACGGCGTGGCAGTTGATGGACATGCTGGCCGACGGCGACGCCCGCTCCGCCGTGTTCGGTCCGGATTTGCCGCTTGACTTGCCCTTCCGCGTTGCCGCAAAGACCGGTACTTCTCGGGGGTTTTCGGACACTGTCGCCATTGGTGCCACCGGGCAATGGCTGGCCGGGGCCTGGGCCGGCAACTTCGACGGTCGCGGCAGCTTTGGGGCGATGGCGATGGTAACCGCAGCGCCGCTGCTGCGGATGGCGCTGCTCGCCGCCAGCGACGGTCGGGCGCAGACCTTGCCCGCGCGGCCACCGGGCCTGCGGCAGGTCGAGGTCTGTGCGTTGTCCGGTGGCGTCGCTACCGCCAATTGTCCGCACACCCGCCTGCTGGCCGCTACCGCCGCCCAAACGCCGCGCACCGCTTGCGACTGGCACCGCCGCGACGGCCAGGGTCGGCAAATGGTGGCCTGGCCGGCCGAGGCCCGCGCCTGGGCCGCCGCACACCGCGATTGGACCTTGCCAGCAGCTTCAGAGGCTGTGCCATGAGTCGATATCTGGCCCTGTCGCTTTTGCTGACCGTGAGCGCCATCGAGGCGCTCGCCGCCGACCGCATCATCTACGTGCAACCGCTGAGTCCCGCGCCCGGGCCCAAAGTGGTCCAAGCAGTCGAAAAAGGCCTGCGCGCCGTGTTTCCTGTGCAGGTGCGCTGGCTGCCGGCTGTTCCGCTGCCCAAAGTCGCGTATTTCGCACCGCGGCGGCGCTGGCGCGCCGAGAAGTTACTTGCCTACCTCGCGCCGCTCTTGCCGGCGGACGGCGCCAAGATTGTCGGCTTGACCAGCGCCGACATCTCGACCGCCCAAGGCGACGCAATGGACTGGGGCATCCTCGGCCTGGGCAGCCTCGATGGCAAAGCGTGTGTGCTGTCGACCTACCGAAGCCGGCGCGGCGTTCCGGTGCGGCTGGCGCTTGAGCGGGTGGCCAAGGTCGCCGTGCATGAGGTGGGTCACACGTTTGGCCTGGAGCATTGCCCCAACGTCGGGTGCCTGATGCAAGATGCCGCTGGCAAGGTCAAGACGGTCGATGGCGAGACAGGGTTGTGCAGCCAGTGTCGGGCGCAACTGAAGCAGGCAGGCGTCGAGGTGCCGGTCGGCAAGCGGGTGCCTTGGCGGCACGGGGATTGAGGGGCAGGCTCATCTGGCCCGGACAACCGCCATCTCCCGCCAGGTCCGTGCATGCCTGTGTTGTCGCCTGACCGTTCGCGGATGCGTTTGCCGCAGTCCCTGCGTGTCGTAGCATGCGGCGGGCAGACTTGCTACATCCAAGGCCACGCCGCGCCTGGCGAAACAGCGCCAACGTAGAAAATCGAGTAGATTTTTTACGGGCCCTAAGGACCTGTGGAAAGGGCGGTCGAGATTATGAGCGGAGCCCGGCCAATCTCGGTCTACCGCTGGGCTTCCATCGCGGCCAACTGCGTCAAGTACGCCGCG
>CAXRHS010000110.1:0-2377 GCA_964230235.1 Myxococcota bacterium | reverse complement strand
AGGGGCGGCGGACGCGCTGCTGGCGCGAGTGGACGCCGCCGGCAAGGTCGTGTGGTCGTTCACCCTCGGCAAAGAGACCGGCAGCCAGACGCCGGTGGTGGACCACTTGTGGGCGGTGGCGGTTGCGCCCGATGGCCTGGGTTTCGCGGTCGCAGGCCAGCGCGGACATCCCAAGGCGGCAGCCCAGCAGCAAGACGGCTGGCTGGCGCGCTTTGACCTCGCTGGAAACCTGTTGTGGTCCAAGTCGTTTGGCGGCACCCACGAGGAAGCGTTGCACGACCTTGCCTGGATGAGCGACGGCAGCCTGATCGCCGCGGGAACGCGCAACAAGGCGACCGCGCTCGGCCCCGGCGATGGATGGCTGCTGCGCACAGACGCCAAGGGCAATCTGCTCGCGCAGTGGACAGCGCCCGACGATGGCGACGAGCGGCTTTTCGCGGTCGGCGAGCGTCCCGACGTCACCGTTGTGGCGCTGGGCTCACGTGGCCGCAACCACACGGGCGACAAGGCGTGGGTTGCGGGCGAATACGATCTGGGCAACGCGCTCGCCGTGGCGTTCGATGCGACCGGCAAGCTGGTGTGGGAGCGCGAGTTTGACGAATATGGCATCGAACTGGCCGAGGGCGGCGCAGTGCTAGCCAATGGCGATGCGCTGCTGGCGGGCCAGTCGCGGGTCGACAGCGGCAGTGGCGTCAACTATGCCGACGGGCTGCTGTTGCGCATCGATGGTGCGACCGGCCAGGCCGGGTGCCCGTGCCAGTTCTTTGCCGACCTGCCCGACACCCCGTCGCCGAGCGACCTGCCGGGGGTGGCAACACTGGACGGCGACGGCGTGGTTGCGGTCGGGTTCCAGCACGGCAAAAACGGCAGTCCAGACGGGTGGCTGCGGGCACTGGAAGCCGACGGCAAGCTGCGGTGGGACAAGGTTCTGACCAAACCTGGAACCGACAAGCTGCGCGCGGTGGCCCGCGGCAACAGCGGCACCTGGCTGGCAGTCGGCCACAGCGATTCGGCGGGCGCCGGAAAGGCCGACGGCTGGTTGGTCCTTTTCGACGCAAAAGGCGCGGTACTCGCCGACAAGACCACCGGCGGCCCGGAAGACGACATCTTGCAGGCCGTGACCGCGCTGCCCAACGGAGGCTGGGTCGCCGCTGGGTACAGCTTGACGGCCAGCAAAGGGGGCTCCGATGGCTGGATTGTCGGCCTGGATGCTGTTGGCAACAAGCTGTGGGAGCACCGGCAAGGCCGCAAATAGACCGACCATTTTGGCGGCGTCGCGCTGGCCGGATGGGGTGCCAAGGCCCGCGCCGTGGTCGTGGGTTGGTCCATCGACGATACGACGGCCGGCCTGGGCGAAGACGAAATGGTGACCGTTGTGGAGCAAGACGGCAGCATCGCGCTCAGCAAGGCCGCAACGCCGCTACAGTACTACTACGACCAGACCAACGGCTACAACGGCAAGGACAAGGGTTGGGACGAACTGAACGGCGCCGCGCGCCAGGACGACGGCGGCGTCATCGCGGTAGGTCGCGCCGGCGGCTTTCCGTACCCGCACATGCTGATCGTGCGCTACGACGCCAACGGCGAGGCCCTGAGTCACCATGCGCGCTTCTCTGGGGCGGGCACCGTTCCGGTGACGCAGGGCATCCAATACGCCGTGGCACCGCTGGCCGGCGGCGGCTTTGTGGGCGTGGGCATGAAGTATTATGACGGTCCAGACTCGGTCGGCACCGCGATGGCGGTCGGCTTTGACGCCGCCGACGTCAAGCAATGGTCCGATGCCGACATGCTGGCCAAAGCGGGCGGCACCAACCAGCGCTTGTTGGCGGTCGTTCGCACGGCGAGCGGTCAACTGGTGGCGTCGGGTACGGCCAAGTTCGCCGACGGCAGCACCCGCGGTATCGTAGCCCGCATCGACCCGGCGCAAGGACAGTCTGGCTACGAAGCGGCCGGCATTGCCGATGGGTCGCCGTGCCTGCCGCGCTTGTGCGACCGCAGTCTTGGCGCCAGGGCGGTGCGCGCCGCCGCGGCCTGCGACGATTTGAACCGCTGCCGCGACGTCGACCGCTGTGTCCAAGGCATCTGTGCCGGGGCGCATTTGTCCAACTGCGACGACGGCAATCCGTGTACCGCGGACACGTGCAGCGCGGCCGCGGGATGCCTCGCCAGCGCGGCCAACGACGGCCAGGTGTGCGGCGGTTCGGCAAACTGTTCGGCCGGCAACTGTGGATCGTGCGCCCTGCCCGCTTTGACCTTTGGCCTGAGTACCCAGCACGAGTACCCGCAAGCGCTGGTCGCGACCCAAGGCGGTTGGTGGCTTGCGGGTTACGCCCAGGTTGGCACGGGCAAAGAAACGGCGTGGCTGGCCAAGGTGGGT
>CAXRHS010000109.1:0-4247 GCA_964230235.1 Myxococcota bacterium | reverse complement strand
GGTCGACCGCAACGGCGACGACAAGTTGCAGCGTATTGAAATTATGAGTAAGTCCACCGTTTCGACTAAGAACTGGGCGGCTAAGGGTCGCTATGATCACTTTGTTGGCGATGATAACAGCCTGTTCGGAATTTACGGCGGAGGGTATGCCCCAATTGCCGGCAAAGAGATGGTCATGAACGCAACCGCGGGGTTCTCGCGCAAACTCGTCGACGCGAACCGCCACCGCCTCAGCGTCGAAGCCGGCTACGACTTTAGTCGGGAAGAATACAATCCAGCTACGTCGCCTGCTCCCACCGGGCTGACCATTCACTCGGTCAAACTCGCCGCCACGTACAATTTGCAATTGGCCGACGAGGTATTCGTCAAGGTCAACGTCGATGGCCTGAGCAACCTGAACAAGGAACACGCGCCCACCGGCGACATCGAACGGCTCAAAGACGTTCGACTCAACGCGAAGGTCGAGTTCAGCGCCAAGGTGCTGAACAACATCACCGCGCGCTTCCTTTTTGAGGCCAAGTACGACCGCGTGCCTGCGCCGCGTCAGCCGCCTGACACCAGCCTGCCGTTCGACGGCTTCGTGCTGGAGGGCGAAAAACTCAATACGACGACCGATGTGTCGCTCATCGTGAACTTCTAGTGCGCAACCTTCGACTTCAAAGGCACGCGGCCTGCCTTCGCTGTCCGCACGCATTGCGCAAAGCACGTGCGCTGGGTGTCGTGTTGTGCGCGGCGATGGCGTTGGCGCCGATGTCGGCGCACGCCGAGATTCAAGGCGCAGGGCTCATTGGCTACCGCTGGCTGCACGAGCGCAGCGAACTTGGACGGTTTCTCGACGACCCGCTCGAGACTCGCTTGCTTGCTAGCTATCTGTTTGGCATGCGCCTGACGTCCGTGGTTACCCAGCGGGTGGGCGCTGAAGTTGAACTCACTGTGATGCCGAGCGAATCGTACGATGAGCGCGCTTCCGTCGTGCTCGTATCCACCCGCGCCCAAATCGTCGCCAACCTGAGCACCGGTCGGATTCGGCCGTTCGTCGTTGCGGGCGGCGGCTTGTCCTATGTGTCGACGTCCAACCCAATCTGGATCATTACCGACGTCGACCTGGAAGTGCACGCTGGCGCGGGGTGCCGCATGGATCTCGGCCGCGACTGGGGGCTGCGCTTCGACCTTCGCTTTGTCGCGGGCCCTGACCAGCGCAAGGGCTACGCTGGCGCACCAGAAGCGATGTTCGCGGTCTATGGTCGATTCCCGTGGCCGACCGCAGCAGAGGCCGCCGCCGCCAGCGCCGACCGCGACAGCGACGGGGTTGTCGATGGCGTCGACAAGTGCCCCGACCAGGCCGGCGCCGTCACACGCGAAGGTTGTCCGGGCGTCGAAAAAACCGACGCACAGGTTGACGCAGAGCGGGCTGAGCGGGCTGAAGAGGCAGCTACGGGTGTCACGCCGACCGTTGCGCCCCCAGCCGCGTCACCGTCGCCAACCGGGGGCAAGCCATGATGCGGTCGCTCGTTGCACGGCTGGTGTCCGCGCTGACCGTGGTCGGATTCAGCGGGTCCGCGTGGGCGCAAGCCGTCGCATCCGTTGCTGGCGCCGCGTCCGCGACGTCGGCTGAGCAAGAGAGCGACCCGGTCGTGGGCGAGACAACCGACACCGCAGCGCCAACCCCAGCGCAGGCCGAACCGCCAGCAGCCGACACGCCAACGACGTTTGAAGTCGCCGCTTACATGGGCTGGCACAACTTCGCCGCGCACGCACAGTTGGGCAAAGTCGATGTGGGCGCCGGCTCGGAACTGCTCGCTGCCGTGCGCACTGGCATCCGGCTTGGCGTGCTGCTAGCCGAGCGATGGGCCATCGAGACTGAAGTCGACTTTTGTGCCACGAGCCGTGCAGATGAGTTGTCCAGTGCCCTGGTGTACGGTTTGCGCTCGCACGTGGTCTACGACCTTCGTTCCGGCGGCCTGCGCCCGTTCGCCCTGATGGGAGCGGCCGTCCTGGTCGCCTCGCCATCGAATCCGAGTACCAACGCCACCGACTTTGCCATTGCCGGCGAAGCTGGCGCTGGCGTCAAACTGAACCTTGGTGCCTGGTGGGGAATTCGCGCCGAAGCAAGGGGCCAGTTGCAGCGAGCCACCAACGGGGTGGCGCTGGAGTTTGCAGCCTTGGCCAGCCTGTACGGCGACTTTCCCTCGCCGCAGCGCGAAGCACAATTGGCCGCCGAGTCCGCGGCGCGCAATGTCGAATCCGATGGCGACGGCGACGGCCTCGTCGACAGCAAGGATCGTTGTCCCGCCGAAAAGGGCGAGTTGGAGCTTTTCGGCTGCACGGCGGAAGACGTCGACGGCGATGGCCTGAACCAGTTTGACGATCAGTGCCCGCGCGCCGCCGGATCATCGGAACACAAAGGCTGCCCAGTCGGGGACCGCGATGGCGACGGCGCGAATGATGGCGCCGACAAGTGCCCAGAGCAGCGTGGCGATCCGGCCAATGCCGGCTGCCCATGGCCGGATGCCGACCGCGATCGGGTGCCGGACAAGGACGACAAGTGCCCTGACTACAAGGGCAAGGTGCGCGCGGAGGGCTGTGCGCCAGCGGATGGCGACGGCGATGGCGTGTACGATCACACGGACAAGTGCAACGGCGTCAAGGGGTCGGTCAAGTGGCATGGTTGCCCACCTCCGGACACGGATGGCGATCTGATCAACGACGACCTGGACAAATGCCCGACCCGGGCGGGTCCCGCCGACCATGCTGGTTGTCCGGTGCCGGATCGCGATGGGGACGGCGTGGCTGACCGCCTCGATCGGTGTCCGAGGGTCAAGGGGCGAAAGGAACTCAGGGGCTGCCCCGACAAGGACAAGGACGGAGACGGTTTGCTCAACTTGGACGACAAATGTCCCGACAAGCCGGGCCCACAGGATCTGCAGGGCTGCCCCGACCCTGATCACGACTTGGACGGCGTGCCGGATCGTTTTGACAAGTGCCCTGCCAAGCGCGGCCACAAGGATCTGGAAGGTTGTCCTGAGCCCGACAAGGACGACGATGGTGTCGCCGATCGTTTCGACAAATGCCCGGACAAGCCGGCGCGCGGGAGCAAGCGCGGTGACGGCTGCCCAGACGAAGTACCTACCGAAGTCCGCGAGTTTTTCGGGGTCGTTCGCGCCATCGACTTCCAGCCCGGTTCGGCGGTTCTCAACGTTGCTTCGCGCCCGACCCTCGACAAGGCTGCGCAGTTGGTCAAGCGCTTTCCGGGGTTCCTCGTCGAGATTTCGGGCCACACAGACAACACCGGCAACGCGAGCCTGAACCGGCGGATTTCGCTGCAGCGCGCCAACGCAGTGCGCCGCTACCTTGTCGGCAAGGGGGCGGCTGGCAAACGACTGGTCGCCGTTGGCCTCGGCCCCGACCGGCCCATTGCCGACAACGCCACCGCCGAGGGGCGCGCGGCCAATCGCCGCGTTGAATTCAAAATCATCGGTAATTAGGCTAAATTTCCAGTTTCACTCGCAGGGTATTCGGCACACTGCGCGCCATTTTCGCTGTCTCAAGGTCTCCGATTCTGGCTACCGCCGACCGCCCTTGGGCGCCATGTCCACCTGCAGCAACCGAAACACCTCTCACTGCGTTGCCGTCAACTGCAGATGTCCACGTACTCGACCCCGGCCAGTGCAAACTTGACCCGCGCCACCGCCGCTAGGTGCCGCTGCAGTTGCTTGAACCCGCACACCGGCATTCCCTCCACGGCATGACGTCGGTGGCGCGGTTTGACTGCGGTCGCGAGCATTGCTGCGCGGTGCGCAAAGACGGGTCGCTGGGCTGTTGGGGCACCAACTGGTACGGCGAATTCGGCGACGGCGCGTTCAACCAGGGCCGCGGTCAGGTGGTGCCAATCCCGGGCACGGAGCAGAAAGGGCCCTAGAGTTCAGCAATTGCGCGGGTTCACAAGCTGAAACGCCGCTGCGACCCCACAGCCCCAGCGAACCGTGGCTGTGGGCGCCTTCAGTTGGCTTTGGGAACCAGCACTTTGTCGACGACGTGCACGATGCCGTTGGCAGCAGGAATCGTCGCCAGGATGGTGGCGTCTTCGACCATCACCTTGTCGCCCTGCACGTGGAAGGTCACCGACTTGCCGTCCGCCATCGACGGGGTGGCGCCGTCTTTGAGCGCGGCCACGCCAAGCGCGGGTACGCAGACGTGGTGTTTGAGCACGTTGGCGAGGTCGGCTTTCTTTTCGGGCTTGAGCAGGC
>CAXRHS010000108.1:0-2131 GCA_964230235.1 Myxococcota bacterium | reverse complement strand
TTCTTGACGAACCACCCTGTACCCTTGGCCGCGCAGGGGCCGTTGAAAAGAAAGCGCAACTGCACGACTTTGCCGGCCAGCGCGCCAGCGTCGAGTTTGGCCTTGGCATAGGTAACCGAGCCCGAGGCAACCGTCGCGATGTCGCTCCACGCTGCACTGCCTGAACGCCACTGCACGGTCGCCTTGGCCTCATTCCACGTCCCTGCCGACTCGAATTGCAGCACCAACGGCGTGCCCGCCGCGACATCGGTCAGGTCGTACAGCGGCGAAGTCGCATGGACTTGCAGCGCGGTCTGGCCCGGACCGCACGCGAGGTCCTTGCCGTTGTTGACGTTGAGCGCGCACGCCGTCGGCGGATTGGCGAGCCCGATAGCAGTCTTGTCGACCTTGAACTGCACGAGCCCAGCAGCGGTCGGGTCCACGGCCTGGTCCACTGCCATCGTCCATGCCACCAATGCCGGTTCGCCGCAGGCAAACTTGAGCGTCACCGGCAGCTTGGTCGGTTGGCAGAAGGGGGTTTCGCTCGGCTTGGCGACGCACCCGCTCGTGGGGTCGCAGGCGTCCTCGGTGCAGGGCAAGCCATCGTCACATGTCTTGGGCGCGCCACCGCACTTGGCTTGCACGCAATTGTCTCCGATTGTGCAAGCGTTGCCGTCGTCACAGGGCAGGGCGGCAGGGGCAGAAGCGCAGCCGACCTTTGGATCGCAGCTATCCGCCGTGCACGGGTTGGCGTCGTCGCACACGATCGGTTTGCCCGCGCACTTGCCGACCGCGCAGGCGTCGTCGTTGGTGCAGGCGTCGCCGTCTTCGCAAGGCGCAGCGTTGGCCGTGTACTGGCAGCCCTTGTCTTTGTCGCAACTGTCGCTGGTGCAAGGGCTCTTGTCGGTGCAATCGATGGCCGTGCCGATGCAGGCGCCAGTCACGTCGCAGACATCGCCTTTGGTGCACGCGTCGTTGTCGCTGCACGGCGCTGCGGACAGGACGTGCGAGCAGCCGGCCTTTGGGTCGCAGCCGTCGTCCGTGCACGGGTCGTTGTCCAAGCATGCCGCCAGGGTTGGCTTTCCGTCTTTGTCCTTTGGATTGTCAACCTTGCCATCGCAATCGTCATCGATTCCATTGCAGACCTCGGACGTGGCCGGCAGCGGCAGGCAAGCGCCCAGACCGGCCGCCGTGCAGGCCCGCGTACCTTTGCAAGTCGGCTTTTCCGCGCCGGCGGCGGTGGCCAGACAGGTGGTCTGCAGCTTGCTTGCGCCGGCCGCCACGCTGCAGGTGCACTGCAAACTGTTGGGTACGCATTGTTTGGCCGCCTGCCCCTCGGCGCTGTCGACCGACTTGCAGCCATAAGCAGGCGGACACTCGGCGTCGGCCGCACACGCGCTGGCGCAGTACCTGCCGCTGGCACCGCCAGAACCGTCGATGTCGACACACAGGCTGGTCTGGTCGCCAAGCGGTCGGCACTGACTGGACGCGGTGCACGGATCGCACAGCCTGGGCCACTTGGCGATGCACAGCTCGACCGTCTTCTTGGGGTTGCCGGCGCTGTCGGTCTTGAAGACCGTGGTGCACACGCTGCCCGCCGGGCACGCGCCCTTGGTGCAGCGATCGGCGCAGCGCGGGCCGTCCAAGGTGTCGGCGCACTGGCTGTCTTCTGGGCACTGGTCGTCGCTCTGGCAGGGGCAGCCGAAACCGCCGGGGCAGCTGACCTTGATTTCTGACAGGTTGCCGTCGCCGGCCGCGTCTGCTGCAGTGGCCGCGTCCGATGCGTCGCCGGGGTCGCCGCAAGCGGTAAGGGACAAGAGCGCCAACGCGGTCGCAAGCGCCAGCCGGGCGCTCTTTGCGTGAGTCCGCCATGCGCTTGCCGTCCCCATCTCGCGAACCTCCGCGACCGCGGGTTGCAGGCGCCCCACGGCACGCCGGCATGGTATGCGACCGGCCGCGGGGGCTCAAGCGCGCCGCGCAGGATTGGGGCTTGGGGGCCCGCTGGTTGCCGGTGGCGCGAAGCTGGCGCGACCGCTCGACGATGGTAGCATGGCCGAGCCCGGTCCTCGGGTCCAAGCGCGCCATGTTACGCCGTTCGCATCCCACCACCCGCGTTTCAGGCTACTTCGTCCTGCTGGCTGCGGCGGCGCTG
>CAXRHS010000107.1:0-2929 GCA_964230235.1 Myxococcota bacterium | reverse complement strand
GCGGAGCGGAGCGGCGAGTCGACTTGCAAAGTCGAGAGCTTGCGACCCACCAAGCAAGCAGTGGGCCAACGTAGAAAATCGAGTAGATTTTTTACGGGCCCTTACCGGCCTCAGGCGCGGTCGGCACCACTTTTGGCGGCGCGGGCACGGACAAGCCACCCTCCGCCACCTCGTTCTGCATCGCATTGCCGACCAGGGCGTTACCTTGGCCCGCCCACTTGGCACCTTTTTGCAGCACCAGGCCCCAGGCGTTGCCGACCGCTACGACGCCGTTGAGCTGCACTGCAAATGGTCCAAACGCGAGTATTCCGGCGCGCAAATTGCCTGCGAACAGCGAGTCTTGGATGGACAACGTGGATCCTTTCGACGCGATCAGGCCATCGCCAAACTGAAAAGTCGCGGCGCCGGCCGAGGTCAGCACTTTTGCGGCCGCCGTCTTGAGCACCGCGCTGCCAACCACCGAAACGGCGCAATTCTCAAACAAAATACCGGCGGTATGGCTGCCGGCAAAGCGGCAACCTTGCACATCGAGCTTGCCGTGATCGAAACACGCCAGCGCCATACCGTTGACGCCGTCCAGGTCGGGCAATGTTGTGTCGGTGCGCACGCCGACCAGCCGAGCTTGCGAACCGCCGACGACCAACACGGCGCTCTCGATAGCGGCCGCGACGCGCACCCCGCGCAGGTCGAAGCGGGCCCCCAGTTCGGCGGCAAAGGCGCGGCCCACCTGTAGATCGGTGTCCGGCACAGTGCCCGTCACCCACAGGTCGCGACCGACAAACGAGCCGGTTGCCCCCTGCGCGAGTACGGCGAAGCCGCGGTTGGCGTGCAGTCTTCCGCCAAACAACGCGACGCGGGCGCTGCCCGTGCTGGCGATGCCAAAGCCCTTGGCATTGCCGGCCTCCCGCGCCAGCGTGCCATCGATGAGCGCATCGCGCAGCACCACCCGGGTATCTGCCCCCACCGCGAACACGCCCATCGCACGGTTGGCGTGCAGACGCACGGTGCGCACATCGACCGCGGCGCCATCGCGAACGGAAAGCCCATAGCCCGCGGCGCCACTGCCCTTCATCGACTCGGTGCGGTCGACCACCAATTGCTGGCCGAGCAGGGCCGATCCGGCGTCGGCTACGACGATGCCGGCCGCAGCGTTGCGGCTAACGCGTACACCGTTGACGGCGCACGAGGCGCCGTCGCTGACTTTGACGCCGATGCCGGCCTGGTTTGCCTCAGGCGTCGGGCCCTGGGTGTCGGTGACCGTCACATCGGCAAGCTCGCCCAGGCTGCCGCTGCTGTGAACGCTCACACCGATCTGGCGGTTGTGATGCAGACGCACGCCGGCCAAGGTCAGCCAGCCGCCTTTTTGGGCTACGGCGCCATAGCCGGCAAGCCCGGTCGTTGGCGAAGGCAGCGTGTCGCGCACCAGCCCGCCATGAACCGTCAACCTGGCGCCTTTGCCGTTCGCATACAACCCCACGCCGCCGGTTTGCGCGACCTCCAGGCCGTTGGCGATGATCAGGCCGCCGCTTTCTGCCGCCACGCCGGCGCTGTCTTGCGTGGCCCCGGGTTCCGTTATCGTCGCCACCACCACCGCGTTGCCCAGGTGGACCGCAGCCCCCGCACCGGATGCGAACACACCGGCCCGGCGGTTTGCCGTCAGGCGAACGTGGCGAGCCCGCAACAGGGCGCCATCGCGCACGTGCAGGGCGTCGCCGCCCTTGCCATCGGCCTGTTGTGCGCGCGTGTGCCGCACATGCAAGCGGTCGGCCACGACGTGCGTACCGGGTTCGCCCGCCCGCAGCCCCAGGTCGCGAACGCCGACAATGCGGACGTCGGTCAACGTGGCGTTGGCGCCCTCTGCGATGTCGAACCCACGCCCCCATTGGCCAAATGCGCCAGGCAGCATGTCGTCGACGAGCACATCGGTCGCAGTGATGGCTGCGCCCAGGCCCACCACCAACGCGCCAACCGCGTGGTTGTGCGACAACCGGACGCGGGTGAGCGTCAACTGGCCGCCGCTGGTCACCCACGCGCCCTGGCCATGCCAGGGAGCTCCAGGCGTCGTGCCAGCGACCACGCTGTCGGTCACAACCAAGGAGCCGGATTTGGCCGCGACCAGGCCGCCTCCCGTGGCATCGGTCACGAAAAGGCTGGCTGCCGCAACGGTCGCCGAGGCGTCAACGTACAGGCCAAACGAGCTTCCGCCCAGCGAAAGATCGCGCACCACCACGCCTTGGGCGGCTGATCCCTTGACGCGCAGGGCCGGCCCGCTCGCGTGCGCCACTACCGCAACCAGGTCCGGGCCCCGTCCGCGCACCGTCAGTGGTTTGTCGATAAGGATCGACTCTGGGTAGATGCCCTCGCCGACCACCACCTCGCCGCCCGGCGGTGCTGCGGCGACCGCGGCCGTCAATGTCGCAAACGGCTTGGCGCGGGCGCCGTCGGCTGGCCCCGACGTTGCCGCGAGTACGAACACCCGCCCAGGCGCGTCTTGCAGACCCGCAAAAGCGTCGTTGCCACACGCGGCCGCCGCTGGCACACAGCGAGGCACCTGCCAGGGCTGCAGGCCAGGTTCGGGCACGGCGACAAACAGTTTGGGGCATTTCCAGGTTGGCTCCTCCAGAGGCGCGCACGCGCCGCCGCTGGCAGGCACTTCGCCGACCGCGCACCCCGCCGGGCACGGCTGCGGCCAACCTGAGTCGTCTGGGCACCACTGCGGCGGCAACGGAGGTGCGACAAGTGGAGGCAGTGGCGGCGGTTCGGTTGCGCCCGGCGGTTGGCCGAGCCCGGCAACCACATAGGCGCCAGCGCCAGCCGGCCTGCAACCGCCGCTGCCGTCTGGGTACGCGCCGGCAGCGCAGCCCAGACCAGCCGCGACCTCGGTGGCCGCGCAGGCGTGGCCGAGCGCCGGGCAGGCGGCTGCAGTCGG
>CAXRHS010000106.1:0-3777 GCA_964230235.1 Myxococcota bacterium | reverse complement strand
GGCCTGCCTACAACCGCAGCCCACACCGGCGCGCAATTGTGGCAATCCCCGATGTACGTCGCAGGTCTAGGTATCGCCCATTTGGGCGCGGGTCTGACCGTGCTGCTTCTGGTGGCCGCGCTGGTCGGTCGCATCCGGTTGGCTGAGCGGACCCAGCGCGAACAGCAGGCGCAAGTCGAAGAGCGTGAGCGTCTGGCCCGCATCGGCGCGCTGGTGGCAGGCGTTGCGCACACCATCCGCAACCCACTGCAAGGGGTGATGAGCTGCGTGGACCTGCTGCAGCAGGGGCACGCGCGATCGCCCGCGGCTTCTGCCGAAATCCTGGACTTGCTGGCCGAAGGGGTGGCGCGCATCGAATCGGTGACCAGCCAACTGCTCTCGCTTGCGCGCGAGACGCCGATGGCGCCGGGGCCGACCGACGCGCAAGAGTTGGTGCAAGATGCCGTGCACGCTTGCGAACCGAAAGCCCGCAGCCGCGGCGTTGAGCTCAATCTGGCGTGCAGCCTGAAGTTGCCGACCCTGCTGTGGGTGTGTCCGAATCGCCTGACCAACGCGCTGGCCAACGTCATCGACAACGCGATCGATGCTTCGCGGTCCGGCGGCCGGGTCGACGTCGATTTGCAGCCGCACGCATCCGAGAAAGTGCAAATTAACGTTCGCGATTGCGGCAGTGGCATCGCTGAAACTGATCTCCCGCACATCTTTGAGCCGTTCTTTACGACAAAGGCAGTCGGTGAGGGCTCCGGCCTCGGCCTTGCCATTACCAGGCAAGTCGTCGAAGACTATGGCGGCGAGTTGCGCGTCGCCAGCCAATCGGGCGACGGAACGCTCGTCTCCATCACGTTGCCCGCTCACCGGACTGCGAGTACAAGTGGCTGAACTGCAATCGCAACCCCTGCGCGTCTTGGTCGTGGACGACGGTCGTCTGGTGCGCGAAGCAACCGTACGGCAGCTGCGTGAGGCGGGCTTTCCTGCCGAAGCGGCGGACAATGGCTACCAGGCGCTCGAACAGGTAGCGGCCGGACACTGGGACGTCGTGCTGAGCGATCTGCGCATGCCCGGCATGGACGGCCTGACGCTACTGCGCCAACTGCGCGCGGAGCACCCAGAAGTCGACGTCATCGTCATGACGGCCTATGGCTCGGTCAAGACGGCCGTCGAGGCGATGCAGGCCGGCGCGGCCGACTACCTGACCAAGCCTTTCCACTTCCAAGAGCTGGAGCACCGGTTGGGCACCCTGTCCGAACTGCGCGGCTATCGGCGTCAAGTCGAGGACTTGCGAGCGCTGTTGGGCAGCGGCGAGGCCACTCATGGCAGTGTCGGTCGCTCGCCGGCCATGCTCGAAGTCGTCAAGCTGGTGCAGATTTTCGCCGAGCACACGCTGCCGGTGCTCATCACCGGCGAAACGGGAACCGGCAAGGAGGTCGTGGCGCGCGCGCTGCACAGTGCGGGACCGCGGCGCAAGGCGCCTTTCGTCGCGATTCCGTGCGGGGCGATTCCGACAGAGTTGGCCGAAAGCGAACTCTTCGGCCATGAAAAAGGCGCGTTTACCGGCGCGACGTCTTCTCGTGCGGGTGCCTTTGAGCGCGCCAATCACGGTACCTTGCTTCTGGACGACGTCGACGACCTGCCTTTGGCATTGCAGGTCAAGCTCCTGCGTGCGCTGCAAGAGGGCACTTTCACGCGCGTCGGTGGCAATCGCGAGGCGCAGACCGATGTCCGGGTCGTGGCCACCACCAAGGTGGACCTCGCCGAAGCGGTCGCAAAGGGTCGGTTTCGCGACGACGTCTTCTATCGCCTGCGCGCACTGGAGATTCGCCTCCCGCCCCTGCGCGAGCGCGGCGACGATGTCTTGCTGCTCAGCCAGCACTACCTGCGGCGCCGTGCGGCGGAAGGGGGCAAAGCGACGCCGGAGCTGCAGCCCGAAACCGCGGCAGCTCTGTGCCGCTATGGGTGGCCTGGCAATGTGCGCGAACTGCGACACGCCATTGAGTCAGCGATGACGTTTGCGGGCCAGGGTCCGATTGGCGCCGACCATTTGCCGACGTTCTTGCGGGTGAACCCTCCAGTCGCGGTCGCCGAGGACGTGTTTACCCTCCACCTGGAAGGACGTGCAACGGTCAACATGCCGGATGCGGTTCGTCGCTTCGAGGATTCGATTATCCAGTGGGCGATGCGCAAGGCGGGCGGTCAGCAGTCCAAGGCCAGCGAGATCCTCGGGCTGGCGCGCACCACCTTGCAGAGCAAACTGGGACGCTAGTCCTAGTCCGTTTGAAAATGCCTATCAATTTCAGACAGTAGAAAGTGGGGTCCACATCCACAGCCTTTCTTGTCGGGCTGGCAGGGCCGCACAGGCCGGGCACGCGCTGCGGCGCGCACATTGGCGCCGTGAGTGAAAAACAGCAATAAAATTAGACAGTAGAAATTGGGGTCCATTTGCGGCGCCCATTTGCGGCACTTTCCCGCCACTCTTAGGGCCCGTAAAAAATCTACTCGATTTTCTACGTTGGCCCACTGCTTGCTTGGTGGGTCGCAAGCTCGCGACTTTGCAAGTCGACTCGCCGCTCCGCTCCGCGCATGTGTCGATTGACTTGTTGTTTTACAGGCCCTTAGGCGTGGCCGCTGGCTGTGCCGCACTTGTCAGTGGCAGGCGGTGCACGCCGGGCTTTTGGCCTTGTCGACGCCGGATTGCCAGCCGGGAGGATGCGGGTTGCCGCCCGCGGCCCCGACCTTGTGGCAGTCCACGCAGTTGCTGGCGGCGCCGCGGTCGTGGCAACTGGCGCAGCCGGCAGGGTCTCGCCACGCCGCGGTCCCGTGGAACTCGCCGCCTCCGCGCTTGAGCCACTGCGCCGGGTGCGGCGTCCGCGGGTTGGCTTTGCCAATTGATCCGACCCCGCTGCGCAGGTGGCAGTCCTGGCAAGTCGACTGTTCGTGGCAGCTCGCGCACGACTTGCCGTCGAGCCTGGCCTCAATGGTGTGGCGGCTCGCCCAATCGCCGCGGTGGTGGGCGTTGCTGTCGGGGCGATCCCAGCGCTGCAGCGCCGGCCGCAGCGGCAAGTTCGAGCGGCTGTGGCACTCTGCGCAGGTGTCCTGCTTGTGGCAGTGGGCGCACACCGGTTCGGCGCCCCTGGCCGCGGTGCCGTGCCGGCGCAGCCAGCTGCCGCCGCCGTGATCAAAAATGTCCGCGCTCATCTGCCCATAGGGCGTGCCGGCCTGGTGGCAACGGCTGCAGTCGTCGCGGCGAAAATCGCGCTGGTGGCATTGGCCGCACGCGGCGAACATCGGCGGGCGCTTGCTTGCGCTCGCCCTGGCGGTGTCCTTGATGTCGCCGTGGCAGGCATCGCAGGAGACCGGCGTCACCTCACCTGGCAGGGCGCGCGCCGCGTGTGCCTTATGCGAGAACCGCAGACCGCCCAAGCGGTCGTCGTGCCGCCAGGTCGCGGGCATCTTGGGGTTGGCGTGGCACTGCGTGCAGTTGTCGGCCTTGTCGTGGCACTCCAGGCAGGTCTTCTCCGCCGGGATGTCGCGGGCGGTGTCCAAAGTCTCGGAGTTCTTGATGTTTGCGTGGCAGTCGCCGCACGCGACGCTTTCGTCGACCACATGCTTCTTGTGCGAAAAAATCAGGTGATCGCGCGGGTTGTCCGACTGCGGCGCGCCGGCCCACGACCCGACCAGCCAGCCGCAGCCGGGCATCGCAAGCGCGATGGCCAAGGACGCAATGCGCAAAGCGGTGGCGGCGTTCATCGATCACCCCCGGCTTTGGCAGATCGGAAGAGC
>CAXRHS010000105.1:0-2476 GCA_964230235.1 Myxococcota bacterium | reverse complement strand
GTTTCGGGCTGCCGCAGCAAAGCCGGTTGTCCCGACACCGACAGGGTTTGTCATGGACGCCAGCTACAAGGACCCTGCGATGACGGAGGCGCTATTGCGCGCGCACGCGCAGCGCTTTCCCAAGGTCGCGCAACTGGTGGCCATCGGCAGTTCGCGCCAGGGCCGGCCGATCTGGGCGCTCAAGCTGCACCATGGCAGCCAACCGGACGACGCCGTCCCGCAAGTGCTGCTCAATGGCGCCCATCACGGCGTGGAGCTGGCGGCGCTGGAGTTTGCACTCGACGGCTGCGCGTACCTCGCAGAGCATGCCGAGGACGATCCAGAGGTGCGCAGCTGGCTGGAAAAGCTGACGGTGTGGTGCGTTCCGTTGGTCAACCCGGACGGAAACCAGTTGTACATCCACGTTTCCAAGCATGGGGGCCGCAAGAATGGACGCGACACCGACGGCAATGGCCGACCCGATCCGACCGACGGCGTGGACCTGAACCGCAACTACCCCTACCGCTGGCATAGCCTGGGCGAGGGGGCCAGCCACAGCGATCCGCGGCGCGCCTGGTATCGCGGGCCACGCGCCGGTAGCGAACCGGAGACGCAAGCGATGCTGCGGTTGGCCGACGATCGCAGGTTCATCACCAGCGTGAGCTTTCACACCCAGGCCAACGCGATCTTGGTGCCATACACGATTCCGCAGGCACCGGACCCCGAGCCAAACGAGGCATGGTCGATCGCAGAAGCAATGGCGCAGCGCGCAGGCCCGCAGGTCAATGGGCGGCATTTCACCGTCAAGCGCCGCCTGTACCCGGTCGACGGCGTCGATCAGGACTGGCACCGCGCGGCCCACGGCACCAGCGCGTTTCTGGTCGAAGGCACGCTGACCAATCCCGGCATGGACAAGCTGCGCAAGATGGTACTGGCAACCCGCGGCACCTGGCAGGGCCTTTTGCAACGCACGGTGGCGGGCCCCGGCTTGTGGGGGCGGGTGCGCGACAGTCAGGGCCGCCCGGTGGCGGCCGAGGTCCGCGTGCGGCAGGTCGCAACCAAAGACGGTGAGCGCTGGACCAGCCGCTGCCAGGACGGCCGCTTTGGGCGCATGTTGCCGGCGGCCGGCAGCTACGACGTCGACGTCGTCGGCGCGGATGGCAAGCTGCTGGCAACGCAAAAACTGGAAGTCGGCACCGGCGGCCTGACCACAACCGAGTTGACCGTTGCTGCCGCACTGCCAGCCACCTCGTGCAGCCGCGCAGACTTATGCGCAGTGGATAGCCTGTGCGCTGCCGAAGCGGGCGGCTGCGCGGTTGCAGGCCCAGGGCGGTACTGCCGCATTGAAGGCCGTTGCGTCGGTCGCGGCGTGCAGACGCCCGCCGGTCGCTGCGAACCAGACCGCGATCCGTGGGCCTGGACCGCCGGATGAGCGCCCCATGCGCCGGGCGACTACGAGAACTCCCTTAGATTGTCGAGAGTTCTGATTCGACGTGGTTTGGCGCGAATTGATTTGCCAACGCCCGCGGTTTGGCCGATGATGCGCACAGTTGGTGGTGCCGCGCGCTGAGTTTGCCCGATCGGGCAGCGGCTCAGTCCGGCTCTCGTTGCCGGTCCGGGCGTCTACGCCTGGGTCTGCCGCGCAAGCAGGCGAAGGGCGACATTGGCGCTGCGCCGGGATGGAGTTCGCTTTGACAAACGAAATCCGCCGTCTGTTTCACGTGCTAGCCGTTGGCGCTGCGACCTGGGCTCGCCGCCCGTCGGTGCGCGTCCGCACGCCCGCCGCCGCGTGCGGACGCCACTGCGGTCGCGCGCATTTCGCCCTGGGCGCGTGGCAGAACCCGCCGCAAACTTCGGGCTCGCCGTACTAGGGCCGCGCAAGGAAGGGTCAGCGCTGCGATGTCTACTGGCGGCAAGCTCAACCTGGAACTGGCCAATGAACTGCTGGACAGGATTCCAGCGGCGATCGCCCTGTTCCGCCTCGAAGATCCGGACGATCCGCTGAGCTTGCGCTACCTGTACGCCAATCGCGCTGCCGGCGAGGTGACCGGCACCGACCCGCAGAAGGTGGGCGGTTTGCGCTTCGCCGACATGGACCTGAGCGACGAGGTGCGCGCGCGCGCCCGCTTGTACGCCCAGGTGGCGCTCACCGGCCAATTGGTCGCCCTGCCCGAGTTTCACCGCCAGGGCGACGTCTTGTCGCAGGCCGGCTGGTACAGCGTACGCCTCATCCCTCTGCCTGACCGCTGTGTCGCCTTCCTGGCACTGAACATCACCGAACGCAAGGCCGCCGAGCGAACGGTGGGCGAGCAAGAGCGGTTTCTCGACGCCATCTTGGAGAACCTGCCCAACATGGTTTTCGTCAAGGATGCCAAAGAGTTGCGCTTTGTGCGGTTCAACCGTGCCGGAGAACTGTTGCTCGGCTACCCCCGCGAGGCCCTGATCGGCAAAAACGACTTCGATCTTTTTCCTAAAGTTCAGGCAGAGTTCTTCTCGG
>CAXRHS010000104.1:0-3945 GCA_964230235.1 Myxococcota bacterium | reverse complement strand
CAAGTACACCGAGAACTTCGCCGCGTGCGCCAATACCGCCGGCTGGACCTTTAGCCCCAAGGGCAACAACGGCGTCGGCTGGGCCATCGACGATTCGCCCAAGACGCCAGCCGCGTTTTCGCCCACTTGCAGCCTGAACATCAACGACGGCATCGGGTACAAGGGCACCGGCGGTGTCTCTGCTGGCACGGCGACCTCGCCGGAGATCGACCTGCCGGCGGGCGGGCAGGTTTCGTTGACCTTCCAGTCCTACAGTGGTGTTGAGGAAAACATCTTTGATCTTCGCAAGGTCGAGATTCTAGTCGGCACCACGGTCGCGCAGGTGTTCGATGTCAATGTTGGCGCCGACCTCAACAAGTGGGCCGCGGTCACGGTTGACCTGAGCGCCCACAGCGGCAAAAAGGTCAAGATTCGCTTCAACTTCAACACCCAAGACAGCATCGGCAATGCCGGGCCAGGCTGGTTCGTCGATGACCTCAAGATCACGGCAATGCTGCCGCCGCAGGTGCACAAAGTCACCACCAGCGGCTTTACGTTCGCGCCGACGCCGCTGAGCATCGTCGCGGGTGACATCGTGGAGTTCACGCTACCGGGCAACCACAACGCCGTCGAAGTCTCGCAATCGGACTGGGAAGCTGGCGACCCGATCCCACTGCCCGATGGCTTCTCGGTCGGCTTTGGCCAGACCAAGAAGATTACCTTCGCCAAGCCCGGCACCTACTACTATGTGTGCGCCCCGCACGCGTCGTTTGGCATGAAGGGCCAGATCATCGTCAAATAGGCCCGCGCGCCCGGCTGGGCGCCCCGCGGCAGCACGCGGCGGCGCCCGGCGAAAATCAACCCTCGCGCACAGTTGGAGTCGCAATGACCGACGCCGTCGGCAAGGCCCCCGACCGCCTGTGGGGCGGCGGTTACACCCAGGCCACCCACCCGCTGGTACAGAAACTCAACGCGTCGGTCGGCTACGATCAAGCACTGGCCTACGACGACATCGTCTGGTCGCTGGCGCACGCGACCATGCTGCGCGACCAGGCGATTCTGTCGGAGACGGACTACGCCGCCATCGTCACCGGGCTGCGCACCATCTGGGCCGACATTGCCGCCGGGCGCTTTGTGTGGTCGGTGGCGCGCGAAGACGTGCACATGAACGTCGAGGCCGCCTTGCGCGACCGCATCGGCGACCCGGCCGGGCGGCTGCACACGGCCCGCTCGCGCAACGACCAGGTGGCGCTGGACGAGCGGCTGTGGCTGCGGCGCACCCTGGCGCAAATTGCCGGCTACATCGCCCAGTTGGCGGCGGTGCTGGCCGAGGCCGCGCGCGTGCACGCCAACTGGCCGATGCCGGGCTACACCCACCTGCAGCGGGCCCAACCGGTTACGGTCGGTCACCTGCTGCTCGCCCACGCCGAGGCGCAGTTGCGCGACGCCGGGCGGGTGCTCGACTGCCTGCAGCGGCTCAATGTCTCGCCGCTCGGATCGGGCGCACTTGCCGGTACCACGCTAGCCATCGACCGCGATCAAACGGCGGCGCTGCTTGGGTTTTCCGGTCCGACCCGCAATTCGCTGGACGCCGTGGCCGACCGCGACCACCTGGTCGAGGCGATGGCGGCTGCCGCGCTCGGCGCCGTCCACCTGTCGCGCATCGGCGAAGAACTGTGCCTGTATGCCTCGGCCGAATTCGGATTCGTGCGGCTGCCCGACGCCTTCACCACCGGCAGTTCGCTGATGCCGCAAAAGAAGAACCCCGACATGGCGGAGCTTTTGCGCGGCAAGTCGGGCCGGGTGATTGGCGACCTGGTCACGCTGCTGGTGGCGCTCAAGGGTCTGCCGCTCGCCTACAACAAAGACATGCAAGAGGACAAAGAGCCGCTTTTCGACGCGTTACAGACCTGGGGCGACTGCCTGCAAGTCACCGCCGACATGCTGGCGGCGGCGCAGTGGCAGAAAAAAGAGCTGGTGGGCGCGCTCGACAAAGGGTTCTTGCTGGCGACCGATCTGGCCGACGAACTGGTGCGCGCGGGGATGCCGTTTCGGACCGCACACGAGAAAGTCGCGACGCTGGTGGCGCAATTGGTTGCCGTCAACACCACTTTTGGCAAGCTGGGCGCGGCGCGACTGGCCGACAAGCTGGGGGTGGACAAGGCGGTGGTGGCGGCGGCCATCGACGTGCGCAAGGCGCTGCGGCGGCGCGACATCCCCGGAGCGCCCCACCCCGGGCGGGTAGCGCGCGAAGCGGTCGCGATGGGCAAGCGCGCGGCCAAAATCGCGGCGCAGGCGCAGGCGTGGCTCAAGCCATGCCCAGCCGAGCGGATGCTGACGGGCGAAACGGCGGGCTGACGGCCGGGCGCCTTTGGGCCGCGCGGGCGGCGGGCGCGCCGGCGGCCCTATTTCACCTGCAAATCTGCGGCTGACAGGTTCAAGGTGTACAAGACCTTGCCTTTGACGTCGCGCACCTGGTGGGTCAGCTTGGCCGGGCTGGCGGTGGCATCGATCTCGACCCAGCCAAAACCATCTTGCGAAGCGCAAAACAGCTGCTCCGCGTCGGCCGGCTTGCACGGCGACGGCAGGTTGGCGATTGGCGACGAGGTCAGCTCATACAGCGGATACTGGCCAGCGCCGCCGGGGTGGATCTTGCGCACTTCGTGGCGGTGGATGTCGCCGCTCAAAAACACCACGCCGCCGATTTTGTTGGCAAACACGTAGTCCAGTAGGGCCTTCTGAGCGGCCGGATAAGCGGCCCACGAGTCGCCGGATCCCTGCAAGGTAAAGCGACTGCCGCAGCCGACCAGCTTGAAGGTCGCCTTGGAAGCCTTGAGCGCGGCCTTGAGCCACTCGGTCTGCGCCTTGCCGAGCAGGTCACCTTCGACGTCGCGCCAGTAGCGGCCATCGGTCAAGAAGAACTCGGCGGCCCCCCAGGTGAACTGGTGGAACACGCCTTTGGTCTGCGCGGTGCCAGCGGATGCGTTCGCCCACGCCTCGCCGAACACTTGCAGAGCGTTGTCTTTGCCGGCGGCTTTGCCATTGGTGTTGTTGCCGACGAAATCGTGGTCGTCCCAAATGGCCCAGGTCGGCGTGCGCGCGGCCAACTGCGCAAAGTGTGGCTCGGCGTGCAGCTTGCGGTACCACCACCGCTGGTTGTCCAGGTCCGCGGTGTTGCCGTAGTGGTTGTCGCCGATCATCAGCAGGCCATTTGGCTGCAGCGCCTCGATGGCCGCAAAGCCCGGCTGGTCGTCAAACTTGGCGCACGACACAAACGCAAAGCTCGACTTGCCGCCGCTGGCCGGCGCCGTGTGGACCGGCGCCTTGCCGGTGTACGCGACCTTGCCGTCGACCTTGAGCCGCAGCCAATACGGTTGGGCGGGCTGCAGGCCGGTCAGCTCCACCTCGGCCATGAAACCAGCCGCTTGCGATGGCAACACGGGGGCACCAACCAGCGGCTGGGCAAATCCGCTGTCGGTGGCCGCCTCCAGCTGGGCCGGCCAGGCGGCGCTGGCGTGCAACCACAGGCGCGTCGCGGTCGCAGTGGTGTGGCCGACCATCGGGCTTTCGATGAGCTTGCCACCCGGGTAGCAACTGGCGCACGCCTTGAGTTTCGGATCGGCGGCCGTCCAGCTCGGCTTTTCGTCGCCGCCCTGGGTGGACAGCTTGACCGACAGGCCATCTTGGCAAAAGAGCAGCTCGCCGTCTGCGACCACCGCCACGCAGGTGGGCATCCAGGCGTTGGTGCCGCCCGTCGCCTGCAACACCACGCGGTCGATCTTGGCCTTGCTCAGGCCCTTGCCGGCCAGCCGGTGGTGGTCGACAGCGCCGGCCTGCCTGTCGTCGATCTCGGCGTTGTCGAGGTTCCAGCACACCTTGTCGGCCAGACAGAGCTGGAAGGGATCGTTGGTGCCATCGTTGAGCCCGGCGCCGGTGCGGATGGTGACATAGAACTCGCCCAGTGGG
>CAXRHS010000103.1:0-4522 GCA_964230235.1 Myxococcota bacterium | reverse complement strand
CAGGCATGTGCAGGCAGCCCTGGCCCTCGCACCAGTCAATAGTGCACGGTTCGCCATCGTCGCAGAGCGCCGGCATGCCCATGCACGGCAACTTGACCGTGCACGCGCCATTGGGCAGGCACCACGAATCGGAAGCGCAAGCGCTGCCGGTCGGCGCAAGCTTGTGGATGCAGCCCGTTTTGGGGTCGCAGGAATCGATGCTGCACGGCAGGCCGTCGTCGCAAGACTGCGCTTTGCCAGGGACGCACGCCCCCATCGCGTCACAGTGGTCGCCCGACGTGCACGCATCTCCGTCGTTGCAGGCGCCGGTCGATGGCGAGGATGCGCAAGCGCCAGTCGTCGGCTGGCAAGCATCGACAGTGCACGGCTTGTTGTCCGTGCACAGCTTCCAGATGCCAGTACAGGCGCCTTGTACCATCCGGTCCTCGCTGGTGCAGGCGTTGTTGTCGTTGCACCCCACCAATCCGCTGCCCGCCTGGACCAAAAGCGGCGGCGGCGCTGGCAGGTCCGCGCTGACCGAGTCCACTGTCGCTGCGCTGGCGTCGGCTTTGGTTTCCACCTGAAGGTCTGCCGCTGGCGCAGCATCGGCTGCGGCGTCGGCCTCGACCGGCGCCCCGACATCCGCGATGACGTCAGGTTGTATGGCCACTTCATAGGTGGCCGACGCGTCTGGGGCGGCAACCTCCACCGCTTGGTCGTTGACTTGCTGGACGTCTTCAGCCTGCACATCGGGCGCGGACACGACCTCGGCCTGCTGGTCCGCATCGACCGCCGCGTCCAATGGGCCTCCGTCTGCGGCTGCATCGGCTCCCGCTTGCAGGGCATCCGCGTCCTGTGGCGCCGTTGTATCGGACTGGCTTCCCGCGTCCGGTTGCCGGGCTGCGGTTGCCTGTGTCGCATCGGCACTTGCAGGCGCCGCGTCCGCAGTACGCTGGCTGGCGTCCGCTGCCACTTCCGCGCCGACCGGCAGGCTGTCGGCCTCGCCGCCGCCAGCGTCCGCACGGCCTGCGGTGGCAATGTCAGGGTCACCGGCGCTGTCTTCGCTGGGCTCGGCGGCTTGGACTGGTCCGTCTTCGGCGGCAGGGGGCGGCGCGACCGCGCAACCTGCGGCAACAAGCAACTGCAAACGCGCGAACGAGCGCAGCAGTTTGAAGCCAGAAAGCGCTTGTCTCATGTCGCCACCGCACGCGGGCCCAGCCGCGCGACACGCCAGAGCATGAAGCGCGACCTGCGAAGATGTTTGTGTGAAGGTGTCTCACCGTTCGTCATATTCACACATGCATTCGCAATGCCGAGTCACAATCGCCGCGCAGTGCACCACATGTCGCATGCGGGCAATTCGGCCAGCACACGAATACAATTCGGCTTGCCGCACACGAATTTCCGCAACGCATTGAAACGACTAGATTCCGGCGAGAAAGACCGCGCACACATTCGTTCGCGAAACCAAACGGGTACGCGCAGCAACTTCTCCCGCGCGCCAAATGGGCTGCGCGCGTGCAAGATCGGTTCTGTTCTACTTGGTGTTTCCGGTGTCGGCCGCAGCAGTGCGCGCCGACGTCGCCCACCTGGATGTGACGCAGTTCGCGCATTGGGGTGTGCGCACAACGTACGCGGTCGACCCGCCAACCAATTGCTTTCCGTCGCTGCACCTTGCCTTTGCGACTTTGTCGATGCTCTGTGCAGGCACCGCACGGCGACTGTGGGGTTGGGTGGCTCTGCCGCTTGTCGTCGGCATCGCTGCGTCCATTGTGACGATGAAGCAGCACTTTATCGCTGATGGGGTTGCAGGCGTTGCGCTGGCCTGGGGGCTGTGGCGCTGGCTGATGGCGCCAGACCGTTTTGAACGGCCCCAAGGGGAACAAACTGCGCGCTCCTGGCGCGGCCCGGTGACTTTTTGTGTGCTGGCGGCGGCAGTATATGCCGGTTTCTACGTTGCTTTTCGGTCTGGCTGGCAGGCCTGGCGCTGAGGCTGCGCGGGCCGTTCAGAGCGGCACGGCTTTCTTTCACCACGCCGTCCGGTCCCTGTCAACCAAAGCTGTGCGTTGTTGCCAACTGCTACAAGAGGCCTGGCGATCGGCTGCACAAACGCCGGGAATTGGTGCGCTTCAAGCGCCATCAAATGGCGCCGTCTCCGGACTAGACGCCAAGGCGCCCTGCCCTGGTTCGGGTTGAGGCGCGGCGGCCATTTTGTCCGACGTCGCTGCTTGCATTGCCTGCGTTCGCCTGCGGCGATCGCCGAGCGCTCCGGCCGCCTCGACGGCAATTTCGGCAGCGGCTGTGGCCAGTGCCACCGGCGCGTGCCCGGCGATAGCCACAGCGTCGTGCAGCGTGCGCGACACGGCGACCACGGGCGACAAGGCCGGTACCCGCCCAAGTGCGGCGAACACCTGCTCGGCCCTCGCCAGGCGAACGCGCAGGACAGCGGTGTTGCCAGCTGCTACCGACTGCACCGCCAGCTGGCCAAGGCCGAGCCACCGCCGTGAACGCGATGGCGGCGCTGCGGCAGGCGGCGAGTGCGCGGCCTGGGCAACCGCCGCAACGGCACTGTTGGGCCGCAACCAGGCGACCAGGAGCGCGCAGACCTCCGGATGGTGCGCCATCTGCGCGTGATTGGCGCCAGCGATGACATGAGCCGTCACCCCGGCAGGCACTGCCTCCGCCGCTGCCGTGGCACTGGCAACCGGCACCATCCCGTCGCCCAGCCAGTCTGCCAAAGGTCCGTCGCCCAACAGCCGACCGGCAAACAATTGGTACTGACGGTCGGCCGCAAACGGGGGCAACGCAGGCTGCCCGAGGCCGACGATGCCCGCGCTGCGCAGGTCGGCCAACTGCGCCACAAGATGGGCCACGGGATCGGGCAATTCGCGCACCAGACGGGTCGCAACGCGCCCGCCGCGCTCAAGTGGCGCTCCACCGTGGGGCGAAGCCACCAGTGCGACGCGCCGCACCAGGTTCCGCCAACTGTTCGGTTCTGAATCTGGTTGATCGAGCGCATGGCGGACGACCAGGCCGCCCATGCTGTGCGCGACCAGCGTTAGTTCTTGGATGGGCACCGGCCACGCGGCGACCAGCCTGGCGAGCAGGTCGGCAAGCGCCGCGCCGTTTTCTGCGATTGGCAGCCCGGAGTTGTAGCACACGAACGTCGGCGTCCAGTGCCAAGCGGCAGCCAGCGCGGCGCCATAATCCTGCGGTGCGCCACCCTCTGCCGGTGCGATTTGGAAATCGCCGACCGTGCCCATCAGCCCGTGGACCAGCACGATGACATGGTCGGTGGGTTCCGCGAACGCCGCAGCCAGTGCGGACCGCTCGAGCACGATCGAACGGCCATTGACTACCACCGCCATCGGTTCGTGCAGGGCGCTCCCGCGCGCAGCCAGCAAATCGCCAAAGGCCCCGGTCAGGACGGCGAGCAGACGATCAGGTGGCACGGCCATGGCACGCTCGCCGGGCGACTAGGGGCCCGCTTGCGGCGATGCTGCGCCGGCCGACTGGGGACGTCAATGGGTGCGGAACGAACCCACCCTTTGTTCAGACCGTTGATATATCTGTCGTTTTTTCGACATCCACAATCAAACCTGCCCCCCGACCGCTGGCTTAGCCCCAAGTGCCGTTGGCCCTGACGATACCGTGGCGTGGCACGGCGCAAGGCCCTTGATGCGGGCCAGAGTTGAGCGTAGTTTTGGGCGAATGGCCCCAAAGGCCGCACCAAGTGAAGTGAAACAACAACTGCCTGTCGCGACGGTTGGTTCGCGCTGCATTAGGAGAGAGTCGGGAACGCCGGTGGCGCCGAGTCAGGCTGTCTGCGCCATGCCCGCGCGATGACCGCGCTCGGGCCCGCCCCGAGCAAACGCCAGCGTCACCACCACGCTGTGAACTTTCGGAGAAACCCATGAATAAAATAGCGATTGTCTGCGTCACGATGCTGATGTTCGGCTGCGCTTCCTCTCCGAGCACCGCGACCAGTGGTGGCGGAGGTTCCGACGCAACGACCGGGGGAGAAGTGGCGACTGGCGGTGCGGAGACCTCAGGCCCGGACACTGCAGTTGCAGACACCGCGGCGGATGAAGTTGCCGCGCCGGACACCAGTTCGGCACCTGAGGACACCGCGCCGCCCGAGCCATGCGCTCAAGCGGTCGGCAAAGTGATGTGCAACGTCGAGAGCCAGGGTTACATCCGCGACGCGGCAAGCGGACTCGCGACGGAGACGCCGTTCTCGCCAAGCTTCGTGCTCGCCGAGGTGATGGCCAAGAGTACCCAAAAGTATGCCGTGGTCATGCTCGGTGCCTGGTGGTGCGGCAAGTGCCGCGCGGCGACTGGGCTTGCAGTTTCCAAGCTGCCGCAGTACGGCAAGAAGGCTGCCTTCATCAACCTGCTCGTCGAGGGCGACACGCCGAGCAAGCCGGCGACCAAGTCGAATCTGCAGACTTGGGCTTCGCAACTCAAGGTTCCGTTTACGATTGGCTGCGATCTGGGCGACTCGCCATTCGCCCTCAAGAAGGAGCTCGGTCCGCGCGAAACG
>CAXRHS010000102.1:0-8505 GCA_964230235.1 Myxococcota bacterium | reverse complement strand
GTCTCGTTGGTGAACTTGCAAAAGTTGACCTTGAAGGTGTGGCTCGACTGCGACAGCATCCGGATGTTGGCGCCCGCACAGAACATTTTGGGCACGGCCGACGTCACCAGCACGCAGCGCACGCCCGGATGTTCAAAGCGCAAGCGGCGCACGGCGTCGGCCAGCTCAATGTCCACGCCCAGATCGTAGCTATTGAGCTTGAGCTCGTAGCCATCGCGCAACGGGGTGTCTTTGTCCACGTTGAGCGTCAGCGTGGCGACGGCGCCCTCTACGCTCAGTCGCCAGTGTTTGTAGCCGTCAGGCGTGCGCTGGAACGTGACTGGCGCGGCGGCAGTTGCGGAGTCGTGGCCCATGGAATCCTTGCACGCGGCCGACGATCGGGCCGTTGAGGGGCGCGCAGTGTAGGCCAGAGCCGGGCGAGTGTCATCGCGATTTCATGGCGCGGGCCGCGGCCTCCGCGCCAGCGACGGCCCGCGCGAATCACCATGGCGCTTGCACCCACAAGCCAGCGCAAAGCGATTCAAGGCGATCGCACGGCAACCTGGCGGCAGCGCTCCAAGTCTGGCGCAGCGCAGTCGTGCGGCCAGGTCTACAGCCGCTCGACCACCAGCGCCACGGCTTCGCCGCCGCCGATGCATAGGCTGGCGACGCCATAGCGCTTGCCGTGACGCTGCAGGTTGTGCAGCAAGGTGACCAGGATGCGGGTGCCGGACCCGCCGATCGGGTGGCCCAAGGCGACCGCGCCGCCGTGCACGTTGACTTTGGCCGGGTCGACCCCCAACCCCTGGTTGCAGGCCAGCGACACCACCGAAAAGGCCTCGTTGATCTCGAACAGGTCGATGGCATCCAGCGTCAAGCCGGCCTTGGCAACCGCCTTTTGCACGGCGAACACGGGCGCGGTCGTGAACCACTCGGGATCCTGCGCATGGCTTGCGTAGGCCAGCACGCGGGCGATCGGCTTGCAGCCCAGGGCCTGCGCTTTGGCCTCTGATGCCAGCACCACCGCGGCGGCACCATCGTTGATGCTGCTGGCGTTGGCCGCGGTCACCGTGCCGGCCTTGTCGAACGCGGGCCGCAAGCCGGCGAATTTCGAAGGGTTACCTTTGCCCGGCTCCTCGTCGGTGTCCACGACCGTGGCGTCGCCCTTCTTGCCGGCGATGGTCACCGGAGCGATCTCATCCCTAAAGATGCCTTCGGCTACCGCGGCTTGCGCCCGGCGATAGCTCTCGGCCGCAAACGCATCCTGGGCCTCGCGGGTGATGGCCTTGTCGCGCGCGCAAATCTCGGCGGCGTTGCCCATGTGAAAATCGTTGTACACATCCCAAAGACCGTCCTTGATCATGCCGTCGGTCAGTTGACCGTGGCCAAGGCGGTACCCGTCGCGGGCCGCGCCGAGGTAGTAGGGGGCCTGCGACATGTTCTCCATGCCACCTGCGATCACCACGTCGGCGTCACCGGCGCGGATCTGCGAGGCCCCAAGCATGACCGTCTTGATGCCAGACCCGCACACCTTGTTGACGGTGGTGCACGGCGTACTGCGCGGAAGTCCAGCGAAAATCGCCGCCTGGCGCGCCGGCGCCTGCCCCTGATTGGCCGGCAGGACGCAACCCATATACACGTCGTCGACTTGATCGAGGGCGACGCCCGCGCGCTGCATGGCGGCGGCAATGGCCACCGCGCCGAGCTTGGGGGCCGGCACCGAAGCCAGCGAACCGCCAAAGGAACCGATCGGCGTGCGCGCGGCACCCAGGATGACGACGGAACTGGAACTGGCGGCGGACATGAAGGACTCCTTGAACTCCGTTGCGGAAATGAGCTGAGCGCCCGATTGCGGGCGCGGAATTGGACACGCCAGCGGCCGGCGGTGTCAATCGGCGGCGCGCAGCCGGTTGTTTGCGCCCACCGCAAATTGCGGCACCCTTGTTGTTCCCAGCGATGCACCGGGGGCAGATCGTGGCGAGCAAGGATTCGCGCAAAAACAAACCGATAGACATGAGCGCAGAGCGGAGCGGCGAGTCGCCTTGTCAGGTAGCGCGCTTGCGAGCCACCGGGCAACCACAGGGCGAGCCCAGAAAACTGGGCGGACCTTGTTCTGGCCCGAAAGGCTTGTGGTTTCTTTCGTTTGTCGCGGGCTTGAATGCAGCTTGCAGCGACGCGGCACCCAGCAGCAGCGCTGCCGACAGCAGTGCCGCGGCCAATGCGGGGTCCGGCACCGATGCAGCGGTCGCTGCCACCGACGCGCCGATTGACACGAGCACGGGCGAAGACGCAGAAGTGGCCGCCGAGGTCCAGGTCTCCTACAAGGTCGTCACCGGCGCAACAAAGGTCACCAAACCCACCACGTCGGCCAGCTACACGCTGACTTTGGTCGGGCCGATGGCGCTCAAGCTGGGCGAAGACGGCCACTATGACCTGACCATCGAGGCCGGCGGGCCGGTAAAATTCCTGTCGCCCAAGGCGACCTTCACCCAGGCGCAACTTGGGACCAAGGGCTTGCTGTCGCCCGCGATCACGTCAGGGGCCGCGGCACTGGCCTACAAGGTGACCGGCGTCGTCCCCGCGGCGGCCGGCAAGTGGAAACTGGTCATCGACGTCAAAGACGGCGACAGCGCCGAATTCGACATCGAGGTGAACCAATAGCGGTGGCCGCCTTCACAATTCGCTCGATTCCAACTCGGCATGACGCGGGCGCCTACTTCTTGGGTTTGGGCTTCTTGCCGTCCGGCGCCCCACCTTTGGGAGGAATCGGCTGGTTGGCGGCGACCGCGTGCGCGACTTCCTTGCGACGCTCTGCCTCTTCCTGCTCGGCTTTGGCCAGCGCCTCGATCGCGGCTTTCTTCTTGGCCTGGTATTCTGCTTCCGCTTTCTTTTTCTTGGCTTCGCCGTCCAGGTCTACCACACCGGCTGCCGCTTCCTTGATCCAGGCGTCGTCCTCGCTCGCCTGCAAGTAGGTACCTTCCTTGGGCAGCTCCAAGGCGCCGTCCTCGGCGCGCTTCTTGGGGTCAGGCGCGCTCGGCGGCAAGTACGCTTCGTGCTCGATCGGCATCAGACTCAGGTCCAGCACCGCCGTACCGTCGCCCTGGGCAGCTTTTAGGCGCTCGGCGTAGTCCAGATCGCGGCGGGCCTGCACGTCCAGATCGAGCACCCAGCCGACCATGTGCGGATACGCCTCGATTTCTGCCCACGACTTGAGCGGAAACTGGGTGCGCCAGACCAGCGTGACCAGGCGCGCCTCGACATCGAACACCAGCGTATCGAGGCGCAAATCCCTGCGCTCGATGCCGGCGCCGCGGTCCAGTTCGCCGGTCAGCACCTTGCCCGGCAGCTTGAAGTACAGCGTCCCTTCCTTGCTCAAGTTGTGCAGCGTCACCGCCTCATCGCCGCGCAGATCGTGCCATTGCAGGTTGGTCGGCGCGCAGTTGTAGAAGGGGGCCCGCAGCGGCAACGGCTTGCCCATCTTGTCCATCTCGCGCAACTGCCGGACCTGATCCTCGTCTTGCAAGTCCAGACCGCGCTTGTGGTCTTCCATGCGCTGGTCAAAGGTGCCGAGCGTTGACGCCGGCGGTCCAAACCAGGTCACCCGCGGCCGCGCAAAGCGAGGAAAGCAGCCAAACCCAGCGGGAACTGGCACCTCTTCCAGCCTGGCGATGTCGCGAATCAGGTCCTTGGGCGTTAGCGGCGTGTCGGGGTGTTCGATCTGCGGCAGTTCCAGCCGTTGCAGCACTTCGCGCTGGTTGCACACGCAAAACCCGCGCCCGTAGGGGTTGGTGGGGCAGGTGATGAGCGGGTACTTGGCGAGCGCCTCTTCCTCGCGCTTGCGGCGCGCTTCGGCTTCCTTTTCCCGCTGTTTCTTGCCGGCCGAGTCAGTCTCGTCCAGCTCGGATTTGAGATCCTTGTCCCAGCGGTCGGCGGCTTCGTCTTCTTCCAGGTCCTCCAGGTCCATCACCCGGGTGCCACCGGTGTTCTGGATCTCTGCGCGCGCTCGCCGCTTGGCTTCCTTGGCGGCGGCCACAGCTTCTGCTTCTGCGCGTTTGCGGTCTCCTTCCAACTCTTTGGCCAGTTGGTCGTCGCTCAAAAGCGCGGCGCCGTCATCGACCTCGAAGTAATCGCCATCGGCGTTTTTGCGCAGCCGCTTTTTGGCCTCTTCTGCGGCCCGAGCCGCAGCCGTCTCCTGGTCGATGCGCATCTGCGCAGCCATTTCAGCCAGTTGCTGCTTCTCGAACTCTTCAAGCGACAAGACGGCCGTGCCGTCCTTGCTGGCCGAGGTTCCCCACAAGCGCACGCCCTCTTCGTCAAAGCCCTCTGACCCGTCGCCCAGCTTGAGCTTTTCGGACTTGGCCTTGGCGTCGGCGTCCTTCATGGCAAACACCTCCGCGACCTGGCGTTCTTTGGCCTCGGCCGCGGCCTTTTTTTCCTTTTCAGCCTTGGCTTTCGCTTTGGCGGCATTCTTTTCGGCGGCCTCCGCATCCATGACTTCATTGACCTTGGCAGCCAGGCGCAGTTCGCTGTCGTCTTGGATCCACCAGGTTTTGCCGCCGTACGCCAGCCGATACGAAAGCGGCAGGTCTTTGATGGGCTCGGGCTTGGTAAAGGTCGGCAGCTGCGGCACCAGCTTGTTGTCGACCTTTTTGGGCGGCTGCCACACGGCCTTGCGCGGACCCAGGATTTTCAAGCGTTCCGTTCGGTTGCCGAGCGTGAGGCCGACCTCGAATTCCGGCACCGCCTTGCCGCCTGGCGCGTAGCCCTTGCCGATGACCAACACGTCGACCTTGGGCTTTTCGGGCACGAATTCGACTTCAACCGTCGGAGGGGCCTTGTCCGGCTTGCCCTCGTCGCAGCGGTCTTCGGCCAGAAACGGCGGCTGCTCTGCGTCGTCGAGCGCCACGATCTCCACGGCGTCTTGCGCGATTTTGTAGGTGCGGCGCGCAATCAGCGCGATGGTCAGGGAACCGTCTGGGCGCTCGCACGGCAGCAGGTGCACCCAATACCCTTTGCGCATGTCGGCCACAGCAACGCCTCCGCGCGGCCAAGGGTAGCCCCAGGCCCGTTTGCCGTCTACACTGGCGACCTGCCGCTGGTGGCGGGCGGCGCTCGGGCTGCAAGCATTGGACAATTCGACTGTTCTTCAGTTCTTCAACCGCGACGTGCCTTTTCACACGCTTTTCGGCTTGCGCGTACAGTCCGCGCACGGCGGTCAGGCGCGGTTGGTGGTGCCCTATCGCCCGGAATTGCTCGGTGACGCGGCGCGACCGGCCATCCACGGCGGCGTGCTTGCCACCATGATCGATGTGGCCGGTGGCGCGGCCGTGATGAGCGAGATCGGCGAACACGACCGCACCTCGACCATCGACATGCGGGTCGACTACCTGCGACCCGGTGAAAAACTTGACCTTTTTGCCGACGCTCGCATTGTTCGCATGGGGGCACGGGTCGCCGTAGCGTCGGCGGTCGTCCACCACGGTGACCCGCACAAGCCGGTCGCCGAAGGGCGGTTGGTGTTCGACATCCGGCGGCGCGCACCGCCGGCCGCCGAATCGGCGGCGCCCGCCTAGCGTCCAATGGGGGCCCGCTGGCTGCGGGTCACTGCGTTCGCCTTGGGCGCCTCCCCCGCGCCGCGACACACCGCCGACCGTTGGCTGCGTCGGCCTTGGAGTTGTGCATGCGTTTCCCTCTGTTGTCGCTGGTGGCTGCTTCGCTATTGGGCGCCGCGCCGGGTCCCGCCGTCGCCGCCGATGCCCCGCCGAGTCCCGCCGCAGCCGCCGATCCCGCCAAAGACATTGCGCTGCTCGACGGCGTCATCAAAGCGAAGGCGCGCGACAAGGCGGCCGTCGAAGAAGTGGCCAAGGCCTACGTGCGGATGGCGCAGTTGCAAACCGGCAAGGGCGACGTCAAGGCCGCCAACGCCACCCGCGAGCGGATGGTCGAGTGGTACGACGCCCAGGGTCACCCCAAAGACGGCGGGCCGCTGGCGACGCTGGTGGCCGAAGCGCGCTACCGTGGCCTGGAGCCGGCGGTGACGGCAGAGGCCGAACGCAAGCTGGTGGTGGACGGCAAGGCGGTGGCCGATGCACGCAAGGTGCTGGATGGCTGGCTCGACAGCTTGGGCGCGCAGGTCAAGTGGGCCAACCCGGCGGCCCACGCCAAAGACAGCCGGCCGCAGCGGGTGGGCAAGGCACTGGTCGAGAACCTGTTGGCGATTCGCGGCTATGGCGCCCTGCCCTGGACGCGCGCGGGCCACCTGAGCGCCGGTCGCTTGCTGATGGCGGTGTCGCGCCAGCTGACCGCGTGGGCGGCGCTCGAACCAGCCGAAAAACAGGCTGAGCTGGTGGAGGCATCGCGACAACTGCGCGACCAGGCAGCAGAAGTCTGGGAACGCAGCTGGAAGGAAAGCGACGTGGCCGGCCAGCGCGACAATTGGGCGCAGCAGATCCGCAAGGAGCTGGCCGGCATCAAGCCCGCCGAGTATCCAGACATCGACAAGTCGGTCGAAGAGACGCTGACGCCGCAACAGCAAGAGGCCTCGCGGCTGGCGACGCTGGCCCAGCGGACCGACAACCCGCAGCTCAAGGTGTTGTATTTGCGCAAGGCGACCAACCTCGACCCGAGCAATACCCACCTCAAAGACCTGCTCAAGCAAGCCGAAGCCGAACTCGCGGCCAAGGGCAAGCCATAGCGCCAGCCCTTTTTGCGGGTCGTCGGCGAACAGGAGCGCGCACATGTGCGGCATCTTTGCATTTTTGGACATCGCCGCCGACCCTGCGAAGCGCCGGGCCCAAGCGCTTCAGCAGGCCCGGGTACTGCGGCACCGCGGCCCGGACTGGAGCGGCGTGTGGTCGAGCGACTGCGCGGTGCTGGCCCATGAGCGGTTGGCGATCGTCGACGTGCTGCACGGCGCACAGCCCCTGCGCAGCGCAGACGGCCACAAGGTCCTGGCGGTCAACGGAGAAATCTACAATCACCGCGACTTGCGCGCGGGCCTCGCCACGCCGTATGCGTTTGCCACGGACTCGGATTGCGAAGTCATCTTGCCGCTGTACGAGCAGAGCGGCGTACAGTTCTTGGACCAATTGCGCGGCATGTTCGCCTTCGTGCTGTACGACAGCGGTGGCGACGGCCAGCCGCGTTGGCTGATTGCCCGCGACGCGATCGGCATCATTCCGCTGTACGTGGGTCGCACCGCGGATGGCACGCTGGTTGTCAGCAGCGAGATGAAGGCGCTGGTCGGGGTCTGTACGACGGTCAAGGCCTTTCCGCCGGGCCACTACCAGACGCAAGACGACGCGGCGCCGGTGCGCTGGTGGCAGCGCGACTGGTTCGAGGTCGACGCGGTACCGGACCACCCGCTCGACCTGCGCCGCCTGCATGACGCATTGGTCGACAGCGTGCGGGCGCACCTGATGAGCGACGTGCCCTACGGGGTGCTGCTGTCGGGCGGCTTGGATTCGTCGCTGGTCAGCGCGATTGCGGCGACCATGGCCGAGCGGCGCATCGAGGCCGAGGGCCGCGAGCGCGCCTGGTGGCCGCGCCTGCACAGCTTCAGCATCGGCTTGCACGGCTCGCCGGACCTTGCGGCGGCGCAGAAAGTGGCCGACCAGTTGGGCACGGCGCACCACGGTTTTACGTTTACGGTGCAAGAGGGGCTCGACGCGCTGCGCGATGTGATCTGGCACATCGAGACCTACGATGTGACCTCGATTCGCGCGAGCACGCCGATGTACCTGATGGCGCGGCGCATTCGCGCGATGGGCGTCAAGATGGTGCTGTCGGGCGAGGGGTCGGACGAGATCTTTGGCGGCTACCTGTATTTCCACAAGGCGCCGGACGCGCGCGCCTTCCACGAAGAATTGGTCCGCAAGCTACAGAACTTGCACCTGTACGACTGTTTGCGGGCCAACAAGTCGATGGCGGCGTTCGGCGTCGAGGCCCGCGTGCCGTTCTTGGATCGCGCGTTTCTCGACGCGGCGATGCGCATCCACCCTCGCCACAAGCTGTGCGGCCGGGCCGGCGGCGGACGCATCGAAAAGCACATCCTGCGCCAGGCGTTTGAGGGCTGGCTGCCGTCCGAGATTCTGTGGCGGCAAAAAGAGCAGTTCAGCGACGGCGTCGGCTACGGCTGGATCGACGCACTCAAGGCCCACGCCGCCGAAGAGGTGACCGACCGGCAGCTGGCCGAGGCCGCCGAGCGCTTTCCGATTGGCACGCCGGCGACCAAAGAAGCGTACCTGTACCGGGCGATGTTCGAGTCGCTGTTTCCTTTGCCGTCCGCGGCCGCGACGGTGCCAGGCGGGCCCAGTGTGGCGTGCAGCACGCCGACGGCGATCGCGTGGGACGCCAGCTTTGCCGCCAATGCGGACCCGAGCGGCCGGGCGGTCGCGGGCGTGCACAAGGGGCCGTAGCGTGCCGTTGGGATGGGCTGGCCGTTCCGACGCTGCGAAGTTGGCGGTTCAAGGCACGGTTGCTGGGGTGGGCAGGGCCAGGATCAGCGTCACCGTCACAATCAGAGAC
>CAXRHS010000101.1:0-4050 GCA_964230235.1 Myxococcota bacterium | reverse complement strand
GGGCAGTCGGCTTCCGCGAGTCACTCGGCATGGCCTGGATTGCGCGAACCGACGCAAGCGTCAAGGTTATCGTGGAGAAGGCCATCGATCTCGCGGGCGATCAGGTCTTGCGCAGGGTGGTCGCGGAAACCAGCGGCGGCGGCACGGCAGTCGGGTACACGGGCAGCGAAGCGAACTGGGATGCCTGGTTTGCGCGCTTCGACGCGCAAGGCGCCATCTTGGCGCAAAAGACCTTTGATGGTCCGACGTTCTCGCAGTTCTACGACCTGGCGATTGCCGGAACGAGCTACTACGGCGTGGGGTCGACCGCTGAGGGATCGGTCGGGGGCCTGGACGCCTGGGTGGTCAAGCTGGACGGTGCTGGCAACGTGGCGTGGCAAAAGACGTTTGGTACTGCAGGAAGTGACTACGCCACGGCGGTGCGGACCCGGCCGGACGGCGGGCTCATTGCGGTCGGCACCGTCGGCAAGCCAGTCTCCAATGGACCAACCGACCACTGGATGGTCTGGCTGAGCGCCACCGGCCAGGTCGAACGGCAAGCCATGCTCGGTGCGCCCGAGGCCGGTCGCCTGGATGGCGTTGCTGCCACACCGGCCGCGGGCTCGCTGCCTTCGGGCTACTTCGTGGCGGGCGCGCGCGGTGCGACGCTCAACCTGACCGATGGTTGGGTTGGACGCGTTGACGACAACGGCACGGTCCTGTGGCACACCGCGGTTGCTGCAACCTCTGGCCACGACATCTGCTATGGCGTCGTGGCAATGCCCGACGGCGGGTGCATGGTCACTTGCAGCACCGGCTTTGGCCCAGCCACGGGCGGTGCCGTGGTGGTGGTGCGCCTGGACCTGAACGGCAACGTACAGTGGCAACGGTCGACCGCGCCGGCGGGATCGCTGCATACCTTCAGCAACGCCGACGTCATCGTCGATGCCGCGGGCGCGCCGGCCGGCTTGTTGTTTGGCGGGCAGGTCCAGGTTGGGGACGGAACCACGCAGGCGGTCATCGCGCGCGCCAACCTGTGGGGCTACACCGGTTGCACGGAGTCAGGGCAGTGCGCCGCAATCGCCCCATCAAAATGCGACGACGGCAAGCCGTGCACGGCGGACGACTGCGCCAATACCGACGGGACCTGCAAGAACACCAACCACACGGGCGGCTGTGACGCCAAGGGCTGCACGGTCGGCGACGGCTGCTTTGGCGGGCAGTGCACCGCGAGCAGCAAGGCAAAACTGTGGGAGAAAGTTCACGACCCGGGCGGCGGCGAGCTGTTTGCGCGGCGGATCATCGTGCCGGCGAGCGGTGACCGGGTCATTGGTGCCTACCAAGGGATTTCGGGTGCCGACAGCCGGGTCATCGCCCACGGCTTGGACGGCAGCGTGCTGTGGAATGTCGCCAAGCCCAAGACCAGCAGCGGCGTCGGCATTGTGACCAAGGACCTCGCGCAGCTGTCCGATGGTCGGGTCGCCGTGTTGGGCGCGAGCAACAGCAATGCGGGCTTTGCACTGATGTTCGACAGCAACGGCAAAAACCTGACGGACATCGCAGCTTCAACGGGCATGATCCCAGAAGCCATTTGCGCGTGCCCGGGCGGAGGATGGTGGATCGCCGGCTACACCCCCAACGAAGGGGCTGGCGTGCTGCAGCGCTTCTCTGCAGAAGGGCAGTCCATCATCAACAAGTCCTTTGACGGTGTCGGCAAGGAGTCGTTTACTGGCCTGTGGTGCTTGCCAGGCGGCGCGGCCATCGCGTCCGGCCAGACGGCGTCAAAGGGCTCCGGAGGCGATGACGCGTGGTTGTTGTGGGTCGACGGTGGCGGCAACCAGGTCGGCGAGGCGGTCGTGGGTGGCGCTGGCACCGACTATTGCGTCGAAGTGGTCGGTCTGGCCGATGGCTCTGCGGTGTGTGCCGGTGGCACGAGTTCCAAGGGCAAGGGCGGCGTAGACGGCTACGTAGTCCACGCCGCGCCCAATGGTGCCGTGCTTTGGCAGCATGTGTCCGGCTCGGCGGGAGGAGATGCCGGTTACGATCTCGTCGCGGTCCCTGGAGGCTTTGCCGTCGCCGGGTACCAGCACCCCGGCTTGGTGTATGACCCCGCGGCCAACTCCAAGCCGTGGCTTTTGCGCCTCGACGCCAACGGCAACAAGTTGAATGAGGTGTTGCTGGGCACCAGCGAGTTCGACGCCGCCTATTCATTGACGAGCCTGCCGGACGGCAGCCTTGTGGTCGCCGGCACGCGCGGCAGCGCCAGCAAGATGAGCGCGTGGACCGCCCGCCTCGACCCATGGGGCGCGCCGACTTGTGCGGCGTCCGGCTTGTGCGCGGGCACCGCGGCGGTCAGCTGCATCGATGCCGACCCCTGCACGCTCGACACCTGCGATCCGCTCAAGGGCTGCGTGCAAAAGCCGGCGGCCGAGCACACCGTCTGTGCCAGCGGCAAGACCTGCCAGAAGGGCCAGTGCGCCCCGGGCGCGCCGCCCAAGTGCCTCGCCAACAGCGACTGCGACGACCAGAACGCGTGTACGGATGATATCTGCGACCCTGCAAAGGGCTGCAGCAACGTGCCGAACAGCAAGGCGTGCGATGACAGCGACCCCTGCACCAACGACGCGTGCACCAACGGCAAGTGCGTCGGCACGCCGGCCTGGTCCTATTACACCAATGGTGGCGGACCCGGCGCGGACCAGATGTATGGCGTCACCGGCACCCAGGACGGTGGCTGGGTCACGGTGGGCACGCGCAACGATGCCAAGCAGGGCTGGGTCGTCCGCTTTGGGTCCGACGGCAAGGTCGTCTGGGATAAGGGCCTGACGCCGTCCAGCGGGCAACGCCGGTACGGGTCGGTCATCGCCAACGCGGACGGCACTTTCACGGCGGTTGGCGACACCTATTTCGGTGGTGCATCTTACGACGCGCTTGTCACGCGGATTTCGGCGGACGGCAGTGAAATCAGCAGTGTCGACCACAAAGGCGTGGGCCTGGACCAGTTCTTCAGCGCGGTACCGGTTGCGACCGGGTGGATAGCGGTCGGCGGCACGGGCCCCAGCAACGGCGACGGCCAGGACGGCTGGGTCGTGGGCCTGGACAAGCAAGGGAACAAGCTGTGGGAAAAGACCAGCGGCCTGGCCAAAGAAGACCGCTTCTGGGGTGCCACGGCCGCCGGGCCTGACGAGGTTCTCGCCATAGGCACAGTGGCCGGGCCCGATGGCAAACGCCAGGGCTGGGCCGTGTGGTACGACGCCGCGGGTAATCTGTTGCGCGATCGGCGGTACGGCAGTTCCGCGAGCCGCACACTCAATGGGGCAGCAGGCGTTTCGGCGGACGGCGGATTTCCTGCTGGCTACCTGTTGGTCGGCGCTTATGGTGACCAACCAACCAATCACGACGGTCTGGTGGTGCGCACCGACTTGGCAGGCCAGGTCGTGTGGCAAAAGAACTTCGCGGCCTCGCCGAAAAACGACTCCCTGAGCGGCGTCGCAGTTTGGGAGGGCGGCCTCGCCGTCGCGGGCTACCGCAACAATTCGGACACCGATAACTTTGGCGCGGCCGTGTGGCTCGGCCGCCTCGACTGGCACGGCAACCTGCAGTGGGACCGGAGCGTGACCGACAACGGCAACCTGCACGCGTTCAGCGGTTTGCTGGCGCAGCCGGCTAGCCACCCCGCCGGTGCTGGCCTGGTCGTCGCCGGCCAGTTCATATCTAACGGCAAAGACCAGCAGGGCATGGTGCTCCGGGTCAACGCCATGGGCTTCGCGACCTGCGCGTCGGCCGGCAAGTGCGCCGGCAAAGCGACCAACGCCTGCGACGACGGCAACGCCTGCACCGCCGACGACTGCAACCAGGTCAACGGCGCCTGCCAGCAGACCCCCCACGTCGGCACCTGCGAAGGCAACCAATGCACCGGCGGTGATTCCTGCCTGGCCGGCTCGTGCAAGTCCAGCGCCAAGCCCAAACTGTGGGAAAAATCCGTCGACCCAGGTGCCGCTGAACTCTACCCGCGCGCCGCGATTCGCACCACGGGCGGGCTCAAGGTCATCGCCATGCAAGGAAGTCAAC
>CAXRHS010000100.1:0-4486 GCA_964230235.1 Myxococcota bacterium | reverse complement strand
AGTGCCAGCACCGCCGCCAGCGCTGCCGACACACCCAACACCTGCCACACGTAGGCCCGGCGGCCCTTGCCCCTTTCGAGTACGTCGAGCACCTCGTCCATGCTCTGCGGGCGGTCTTCGGGCCGCTTGGCCATGCAGCGCGCAATCAAGTTGGCGAGGTCGCGCGGCACATTGGCAGCCAGCGCGTCGACCCGCGGCACCGGCGCAGAGGTGTGCAGTGTGGCCAGTTCCTGACTGGTCGCCGCCTTGTAGGGCACCTTCTTGGTCAGGCACACGTACAGGATGATGCCCAGCGCGTAGATGTCGGTGCGCTGGTCGCCGCGCTGCCCCTCCCACTGCTCGGGGGCCATGTAGGTCGGCGTGCCGCGGCCGGCCGAGGTCACCTCCCACGGCACGTTGGCAACGGGCTGCAGGTTTTCCTCTTTCGGATCGTCTTCGTTGACCGCGGCGGCGATGCCGAAGTCCATCACCACGACCTTGCGGGCGTCGTTGACCAGCATCACGTTGGCGGGCTTGAGGTCGCGGTGCACCACGCCCGACTTGTGCGCCGCGCGCAGGCCCTGGCACAGCGGAATCAGCAGCTCGCGCAGTTCCTGCGGCGCGAGCGCGTCGCCCTTCTTGAGGCGGTCGACCAGGGTCTCGCCTTCCAGAAACTCCATGGTCAGGTAGTGCACGCCGGCCGCTTCGCCCAGGTCGTAGGTGCGCGCAATGTTCTCGTGGTTGATGGTGTGGGCGATTGCCACCTCGCGGCGAAAGCGCTCCAGGTCCTCGTCGGTCACCTGGTGGCGGTCGGCGAACAGGGTCTTGAGCGCCACCTTGCGGCGCAGCAGGATGTCGTCGCACAGCCACACGGCGCCCATGCCGCCTTCGCCCAGCTTCTGGACCATGCGATAGCGACCGTTGAGCGGCCGACCCGAGCTCCAGTCCAGCGCACGAATCGCCCCTGGTCGCGAACGCGGCGCGCGATCCGACGGCGGCGGCACCGGCGGCGGCACGCTGATTTGCGCGGCTTGCGGTGCCAGGTATTGCGGGGCGCGCGGCGGCACCGGGCGCGGTTGCGGCGGCACGGGAGGCGCCGGTGGCGTGCGGTGCAGACTCGGTCCGTCGTCGCGGGCGGTATCGTCGGCACGCGGCGAGCGCACCTGCGGTGCTGGCGAAGGGCGATGCACCGGGCGGGGTGGACCCGCTTCCGCGTGCGGCGGCGGACGCGCTGGCACCGGCAGGGCCGGACGCTCACCGGTTGGCGGAATCGGGGCCTGACCGGGCGGGCGCAGCGTGCGCGCGGGCACCGGGGGCCGCGGGGGTGGCGGTGGACCGTTGGGGTCTGGGTCGCTGCCAGCCATGACCGATACGACCTACTTGCTCGCCGGTGCCGTGCTTTCCAACGACTTCTGGAAGCGGCGGCCGGGTGCCAGCAACACGCCAAGCGTCGCCATGATGATGCCCTGCGCGACCGTCAAGGTGATGAACAGCGCCCATTTCAGTTTGCGCAGGGGAGCGCTCGACGCATCGACGCCGGCGAAATAGCCGGCATCTTTTTTCCCTAGCGGCACCGGCGCATAGCCCGACAGCACGACGCTGAACTGGTTGCCAGCATCGGGTGCAAAGTCGTCGTCGGTTTGTGGATTGCCGGTCGCCAGCGCCGCCGCCATCGACGGGTAGGCCCTTCCGTCGTAGATGCGACCCGGAGGATTGCCCTCTTCGCCTTGCTCAATGATGCCATTGCCGTTGTCGTCGTGGTCGGCGCTTTCGATGTCGAACACGTACACGTACTCGCCCGGCCGCGACCCGGGGCGCATGACGTAGAACTGGGTCACCTCTGGGTTCGCCTCCTTGATGCGGGCGACCGTCGCCGCCACGTTGCGGTAGGCAGGCGAACGCATGTCGTCGGCGACGCGAATCTGGTCGAGGTCTGCGGGGTTGAGCTGCATTGCGGCAATCGTCGCCAGCCGCCGCATCGACGGCCGCAGCTCCTGGATCAGCGCGCCCGCCACCAACTGGTACAAGGCAAAGCCGACCAGGAAAAGTGCCGCCGCGGCGCCGAGCGTACCCAGGGCAAGTTGCACCGCATACTGCTTGATGCGTTCGGGGCGCTCCAGGCGCTCCAACACTTCTTGCATCGACTGCGGCCGGTCGTCTGGCCGCTTTGCCATGCAGTGCTTGATCAGCGCGGCAAGGTCCTTATCGGCCGTCGGCACCAGCTTGAGCACTTCTGGTACGGGCGCAGACTTGTGCAACGTGCCGATTTCGTCGGCCGTGTCGGCGTGGTAGGGCGCCTCGCCGGTCAGCGCAACGTACAGAATGACGCCGAGCGCATAGACGTCGGTGCGCGCATCGCCGGTCGTCTGATCCCACTGTTCAGGCGCCATGTACACTGGCGTACCCAGGCCAGCCGACGTGACATCCCAGCTCTTGATGTGGCGCAAGTCGGCGCGGCGCGTGGCCTGCGTAGCGCCATCGCGCTTGTCGGAGACCATCGCGGCGATGCCAAAGTCCATCACCGCAACTTTGCGCTCGCCGCCGGTGAGCATGACGTTGGCGGGCTTGAGGTCGCGGTGCACTACCCCGGCCTTGTGCGCCGCCAGCAGGCCGCGGCACAGTGCAATCGCAATCTCGCGCACTTCGTGGCTACTGAGCTTGCCAGATTCCTTGATCTTGCCCATCAAGGTGGTGCCGCGCAGGTACTCCATGGTGATGAAGTGCACGCCGTTGGTCTCGCCCAGGTCGTAGGTGCGCGCGACGTTTGGGTGGCTGACCGAGTGCGCGACGGCGACTTCTTTGCGAAAGCGCTCGATGTCCGCTTCCTCATACAGTTCGTCGTCCCACAGGGTCTTGACCGCCACTTTGCGGCGCAAAAGCAGGTCTTCGGCCAGGTAGACGGTGCCCATCCCGCCTTCGCCGAGTTTGTCGATCATCACGTAGCGGCCGGACAGCGGCTTGCCGCTCGACCACTCGATCTTGCTGGACTCGGAAGGCGTTGGCGCAAGGAGGGCTTGGGCCGGTTGGACCTGGCGCTCTGGTTGGACGGCCGGCACCGCCGTGCTGGGTCCGGACCGCGCCATCTTGACCGGCATGGTCATGTCGAGGTTGGCCGGGGCGCTCGGCGCATCCGTAGACGGTGTGACCTCCGTTCGGCGCGGGGCATGGCCAAGCGGGCGCGTCGCCTCGATCCCACCGTCTGCCTCGTGATCGGGTTTTGGTTCATCGTTTGCGCCCATCGTCATCCTCCCAGCGCCGATAGCCTGCGCCGGTGGGGCACAGAGGTCAAGCCGTCGGGAAAAGCGCCCGCAAGAACAAGGCCTTGGTTGCGGCTTTGGCGGCCTTTGCGGACGGCGCGAAACGGCAGCCAACTCAGGGAATTGTAGGCCGCGCAGTCCCGCCTTGCCGCAGTCTCTCCCCACCGCTACGCTTGTCAGCCGGTTGCGGATGGCTGCGACCAGCGCCAATTGGGGCGCGCTTTGTTGTACGGCAGGGCGGGCTTTCGCGATGTCAAACGCCATGGGGCCGCAGCGGTCGCGCTGAACGCAGAAACTTGATACACGTCAAGCTGATGATTGACAAGGTAGTTCAATCCGCGTGGCGCTGCATGCCCCATGGCGCGCTGCCGCCCGATGTCACGCTGCACACGATGCCACTGCTGGCTCCAGTCCGCTTTGCGCGCTCCGCGATCCAGGCCTGGATGTGCGAGACGCTGGCGGCGACTTCCGGCGTCGACCCCGCCGCATTGCACTTCGCAGAAGACCCCTACGGCAAGCCCTACCTGACCGACAGCCGTGCAGCGGTTTGCACACCCAGCTTCAACCTGAGCCACAGCGGCAATTGGGCGGTACTGGCGGTCTCGGCGCGGGGCAGGGCAGTCGGCGTCGACATCGAAATCCCGCGCCCGGGTCGCGACTTGCGCCGCCTGGTCGACGGCTTCTTGTCACCAGTGGAGCAAGCGGACCTGGCCCATGTTCCGCCGGAGCACATGCAAATCTGGCTGCTGCGCCGGTGGTCGGCCAAGGAGGCGTTGGCCAAAGCCTGGGGGCTGGGCCTGACCGCCGGCCTGGCGCGCATCGCCATCGCAGACGCCGAACCCGCGACTTGGCGCACGTGCAGCGGACTGCAACCGCCACAAGGTCAGTGGCGGCTGGCGGAACTCAAGGTGCCCGAAGGCGTCGGCTGGGTTGCGTGGGACGACGCACTGCAATGCCCATAGAAATTCGGCGCGAGGTTCGACGCGGGCCTGTGTCGGGCGGGACTGGTCGCAAACTCCTAGATTGACAAGTTGACTTGCGGCATCGCTTCGTGTCGATGTCGATCAACCGGCACTTGCACCAGGCCCTACTTGACCCAAATCGTGCCCTGGGTGCAGTTGCTGCCGCAGCCACCGCTCTGCCAGAACTGGCCGCCGACGCCGCAGCTCTTGTTCTGGTCGCTGCAGCCGTAGGCGCCAAAACCCCAGGCGCTGTCGGTGGTCGCGCAGTCGTGTTAGTTGTTTCCGATG
>CAXRHS010000099.1:0-2867 GCA_964230235.1 Myxococcota bacterium | reverse complement strand
GAACGACATCGACTTGCCTTGAATGGCGACGGCCTCGCCAACTGCGACATCGGTTGCGACAGGAAAGAACGGCACCTCAAAATCGTCGAGCCGCAAGTTGCCCAGGTCGCGCTTGGCCAAGAACCCGATGACGTGTGAAGTGGCCATCGCTGCCGGCAACCAGCGGTGGAAATCGCCTCCGCGCGCCACAAGGACGTCGAGCCCGGACAGGCCGTTGGCACAATAGTAGGCACCGACCATGGCACCAAAGCTGACGCCCGCCACCATGTCGATCGGCACGCCTTTGCGCAGGATGGCGCGGATGAGCGCGACATGCGCGTAGCCCCACGCGCCACCGCCGCCCAAGGCCAGGGCAACCGTGCGGTCGGACACGGAGCGCGCCAGGCGTTGCAGGCCGGCAAGGCCCGTGTCGCTCAAGTTGCCAGCTAATTCGCCGGGGTCGATGCGTATCCGCACCGCGTTGGGCGGCAGCTGGCCGACCGCCCCAGGCACACGAACGATCGGCACCAGCACGGCACGCTCAGGCAAGCCACTGGTGTCAGGACTGCGCGCGCCGTCGCTGAAAACGATTGCTTTTTCCGCCCGAGCGCGCCATCGCACCCGTTGCGCGTGGGTACAGGCCCCCGTGTCGAGCAAGAGGTAGGATTGCTCGCCAATGCCGATGGTCGCCGCGAACGAAGCGTCATTTTGTGGTGTGTCGTCCGCCGCGACGCGCAAGGTCGCCACATCGCCCGACTGGTGAGCGGGTGGTCCCTGGTGCGCCGGGTCCACGACGACGATGGTCAAGCGGTCGTGCAGGCTGGTCGACCAGACCCGCGCCAGCCGAGCGACGAACGCCGACTCGGACCAGCCGACTGGCACGCAGGACACCACCCACTCGACGCAGTCGCGTTCCTTTTCGTGAACAAAGTCCGGCGTCTGATAGCCCTTGGTGACAGCGGTGTGCCGCAATGCCCGGCGCAAACCGGTCGACGCCTCCGCCAGCACGTGCAGCGCGTCCTTTGGAATCTCCAGCGCGGTCACCTCGGTCAGTGCGACGCCCGATATCGAAAAGGCCTGGCCTTGCAGCACCGCCGCAACCCCAATCGCGGTGCTGGCTGCCACATCGGTTTCGGCAACCGATCCGACCACGCTGACTGCACCTTGCAGGACAACCCAGGCAGAAGTGGCCATTTCACCGCTGCGCCAAAGGACATCCTGCGGTTTGAACTGGCGCAGCCGCGACAACTGCATCAGCCGCAAAAGCACCTGATTGGACACGGCATGCAGACCTTCGCTGCGATTGAGGATCGCGAGCACGCGTCGCTGTAGACGCGAGTCGGTCAGTTCCAAGGGTTCTTGAGCAAGCATGACAGACTCGGCAAAAGTGGCGCGAGCGTAGGGCAGTGCGCTGCATTGGGCAACTGGCGGTTTGGCCGGTGGGTGCGGATCGCCAAATGGGCTCCAGAAACACCGGCGGACAACCGCCGCAATTACGAGCAGTTCGTGTTGACCCGGCGGCTGAAGCCGCAGGCTAAGGATGCCAAGCCCGGCCTGCGCCGGGCTGGGCTTTCATCTTTGATTGCTTAGCCTTGCGTAGGCAGGGCTTTGTACCCCGAGGCCGCGGCTTCAGCCGCCGGCAGTACTTGCGAGGTGCGTGCGAGCACCATTCCGCCGGTCGCCCCCATTTTAGGAACCGCACCCTGGCCGACTGCGCCATCGGATGGGTGGCTCACAGTGGCACGAACGGCACCCAACCCCGCCCGACGGAGCCGATTTTTGGACGCAAGCCGGGTTCGGGCCCACAATCGGGCGGCAGATTGCCGGGCGACAGGTGTCGCACTTGGCAATTGTCGAGCGCGATGATCCCGGCCTTTGCCTATTTCGACATCTCGACGGCCATCCCCGATCGCGACGCCGGTCTGGACCTGCGGTTGCTGGTGCCGCTCGGTCGCTGGCCCCTGCGGTTGGTGGTGCTGCTGGCGTTGATTCCCCTGCTGAGCGTGCAGTGGGGCGCGGCGAGCCTGGGCCTGGTCGCCTTCTGTTGCGCAATCCAGATGTTGCCGTCCCTGGCCCTGGTTGGCTGGGGCGAGGCGCTGGTGCGGCGCAGTCAAGCGGCAGCGCGGGTCGGCAACCAGGACGCGTTGGCGCGGTTGCACGGCACGGCAGCCGTCATTGCCCTGGTGCTCGGCGCGGTCGCCGGCTTGACGGCGTGGCTGGGCGCAGATTCGCTGGCAATGTGGTTGGTGGCTGTCCCAGGTCTGGCGCGAACGCAAGCGGAGGCACTGTTTCGCTTGGAGGCACTGCAACTGGCGCTGTGGCCGGCGCTGGTCACCTGGACTTCGCTGGCCGAGGCGCGGCTGGGCGAGTCGGACCGCGCGGCCTTTCGCGGCACTGCGGTGGCGGTCGAATCGATGGCGGCGCTGGCGGTGGCGATGTTCCATTGGCCTGCGCAAGCCTGGCCGGTGGCGATGGCCGCGGCGCACGCAACGCTGGTGTTGTTGTCGATCGTCGTGCTGTGGCGCGAGCGCCAGGCCGGCGTTCGGCCGGGTTTTTCGTGGTCGGAAGCGCGCGACCTGCTGGGCGCGACCGAGTGGCCGTTTGCGCCCGAGCCGGGCATGATGCCAGTGTTCTTTGCAGCGCTCTTGATTCCAGCTGCGGCGGGTCGCCCCCTGGACGCGGCCCTGCCTGCGGCGGTCCTGACTGTTGCGGCAGCGTTCAGCGCCGCAGCTTGGCAGCTGGCCAGCCGCCTGGAACCGGTTGGCATCATGGGCGACCTGCACGCCGATCCCTATCGAGCGCGCTGGCGGTTTGGGCGCTCGCTGGACGCCGCGACGCTGGTGGCATTGGGTGCAGGGGTCATTCTGGCGACGTATGGAGGTCGCCTG
>CAXRHS010000098.1:0-3776 GCA_964230235.1 Myxococcota bacterium | reverse complement strand
CGACTGCGCGGTCGGCGCGCTCGCTGCCCAAGTAGCTGGGCAGGCCGACGCTCGCCCACGGCGCACGGCGATCGGACCACTGCAGCGCCGCGCCGTCGCCGGCCGCTGCCAACCAGGCACACGGCACGCCGGCCGTGATCGCGTCCAACTGTGCTTGCCGCAGCGCGGTAGTGCGTCCGCAACCGGACGCGGCCGACCAGCGCATCAGCGGTCCCGCGCCGGCCGGACTGGGCGACGCCGCGTGGCGCAGTTGAGCGACATCGCCCCACCACGCGGACGCTCGCCTGCCGGCCCGCCGCAGCGCGGATGCCTGCCGCGCCGGCAGCGCCGACGATTCGACGGCGGCGGCATCCTGCAAACGCGCAGCGACTTGCCCGGCCGACGCGGGACGGTGATCGCGGCGGGCCGCCACCAGCGATCGCAACACCAGGGCCAGTTCCGCGGGCGTATCCGCAGGCAACCCCTGAGGGGAATCGCCGGGGCCGGGCATGCGTGCCGGGTAGTCCGGCCATGGGTGCACGCCGGTCCAAGCAAGCCAAACCCCTACGCCGAGTGAAAATAGGTCGTCGCGCGGATCGGCGAACTCGCCCTGCAGCCGCTCAGGCGCGGCAGTGGCGATCAGGCCGGGGCCGTTTGGCCGTTCACCGGCGCGGTCAGCCAGGCCGAGGTCGAGCAGTGAGACGCGTGGATCTTGGCAGCTGCCGGCCACCAGGACATTGCCTGCGTGCAAGTCGCCGTGAACCCACCCTGCCGCGTGAACCGCCGCCAGAACACGCGCTGCGTCAGCGAGGACCCTACCCACGCATGCCGCATCGCGACCAGCCAGGAACGCTCCGGCAGGCTGTCCGGAGACCCGGCGCAGCACCAGCGCCCGCAACCCGCGGCCGGCGGCGGGCACGGGCCAGACGGCTTCTGGCAACTGGGCGACCGGCAAGTGCAGCAATGCGTCCCATTCGCGCAGCAGCGCCAGTTCGGCGCCGGGTTGCGCGAACTTGACCACCCACGCGGCGCTCGGATCGGCGGGGTCGATCGCCGTCCACACCTGGCCGCCGCCGCCTTGGGCGAGCAACGCTTCCAGCCGCCAGCCGGCGACTTGAGCGCCCGCGGCTGGCGCTTGCGGGTCGAACAATTGGCGCTGCATGCAGGGACCTCGCTGGGGGTCATGCGCCGCGCGGCGGGTGGCGTGGGCCGGGCGCTCGGCGGCGGGCTGTGGTGTATTTTTCCACAACTGGCGACAGAAGCAACATGGCTGTGCGCCCCGGTTGGTACTGCCGCCGCGCACTGCAGGGCTTGCAGCAATTGGCACGGGTCTTGCACCATGGCCCGTGCAGGCGCAGCCGCGGGGCGGGTCGCGCCGCAAGCCGAGGTAGCATGTCCAGCCACCGCTCTCGATTGCACATTGCCGCAGCGCTTGCTCTCTGCGTGTATGCGGGCCTCGCCGGCTGCACCGTCAACCCGGTGCCAACCCCGGCCAAGACTGCGGGCGGCGGCGCAGCCGGCAATGAAGACAACAAAGGCATACCGACGGGCACCGCCGACGCGACCGACCCCGGCAAGGCCTTTGACGGCGCCGACGCTGCACGGACGGGTGCCGCCTCAGACGCCGCGCCGCCTGCGGCAGATGGCACGGCGACGGCCGACGGCACGGGCGAGATCGCGGGTGGCGACGGCGGTCGCGCGCCGAAAGATTGACCCGACCCGGCTAGGGTGCCGCCTGGGCGCGCGCCCACACCAGCAGCCGATCGAGCGCCAGGTGCGCCGCCAGCGTCTTGAACCGACCGCGCGACAACCCCCGCAAAGCCACGGTTTCTGCGCGCACGCCCTGGCGATCGGCGATAGCCAGGCACAGCGTCCCCACCGGCTTGTTGGGCGTTCCGCCTTCTGGCCCGGCGATGCCGCTGGTCGCCACGGCCACGTCCGCATCTGCGCGTTCGCGGGCGCCGGCTGCCATGGCTGCGACTACCGGCTCGCTGACTGCGCCATGATCGCGCAACAGCGCCTCGGGCACGCCGAGCATCGCCGTCTTTGCCGCGTTGGCGTAGGCAACCACGCCCAACGCGAGCGTTCGGCTCGATCCCGGCACTTCGGTCAGCAAGTGGCTGACCAGGCCGCCCGTGCAGGATTCGGCAACGGCGAGCCGCGCGTCACAGCGCACCAGTTCGCGCAATACCGCCGCCCCATGCGAGTCGCCATCGCCCTGCCCGTAGACGTAGCGCCCAAGCCGACCGCGACACTCGTCCAAGAAGGCCGCAAACGCCTCTGGAGCGCCTCTGCTGGACAACTTGAGGCGAATCTCGGGCCAGGTCGGCAGCGAGCGCATGGTGCACGCCGGGTAGTGCGGCAGCTCGGCCAGTGCGCCCTGCATGTCGCTTTCGGCAATCCCAAACAGCCGGTAGGTCAGTTCGGTGCGTTTCTTTGGCGCATGTCCCGTGGCAACGAGCGCGTTGCCCAAGTGGTCGTCAAGCATCGCCGCGAATTCGCGCGGCACACCTGGCAGCGCCATCACCGCCAGATCGCGGGTATGGGCCAGAAAACCAGGCGCAGTGCCGTGCGCGTTTTCAAGCAGCTTCGCGCCCAATGGCAGCCACGCCTGGGCCTCGTTGGCGGGATGCATCGGTCGGCCAAAGCGTGCAAACCGCTCGGCAATTTGACTCATCGCCGTCTCGGACTGCACCAGCAGCAGCCCCAACGCCTCAGCCACCGCCTGGCGCGTAAAGTCATCGTCGGTGGGTCCGAGACCGCCGCTGACGACAACCAGGGTGCCGGGCTTGCCGCGCAAGTCCGCGAGCGCAGCTGCGATTGCAGCCTTGTCGTCGCCAATTGCGCGCATCTGCTCCAACCGCAGGCCCAGACCGGCGAGGTGTTCCGCCAGCGCCGCTCCATTGCCCTCGCGGGTCTCGCCCCGCAGCAGTTCGTCACCGATGGCCAGGAACTGAATGCTCATGCCGTGCACCCCGCGGCTTGGTGCCGCGCCTGCATGGTGCCGGCAATCGCCTGCCATGCCCAGCCCCGCGGTGGCGCGACCGCCCAAAAACCACGATAGTTGCGCTGTCGCGCGGTGTGCGACCTGACACTGCCTTGCGCCTGTCCCTGGCCCGCGTTGCCGCGCTTGCCGCCTTGTCGGGCTGTGATGCTGACCCGGTCGCTGCGCCCGCGCCGATGCTGCCGGCCGATACCCACCTGACCTGGAAGCAGGCCCGCGCGTGCCGCAGCAGCCATGAACACTGGCTGCACGGCGTGCGCGTGGTGCTCAATGACGCGGCTTGGAAGCCGTACACCGCATGGCTGCCGTACCACAGCGACAATGCACCGTTTCCGGTTGGCGCCATGGTCGTCAAGCCCGAGTATGACGACGAGCATTGCAAAGAGCTTTTGGGCTACACGGTGATGCGGAAAGAGGCTGCTGGCTACTGGCCGGCCGGCCACGACTGGAGCTGGCACGAACTGGACGCCAAGGGCCTGGTGCGCCAGTCGGGCAAGCTGACCAAGGCGTGCGTCAACTGCCACGTGCAACACTGCGCACCGCCCAATGGCTTTGACCTGACCTGCACCCCCGATTGACGTCGGCCTGGCGGCGTCAAACCGTCAAACCCATCGCCCTTGCCGCAAACCGCGATCTGTGCCAAAACCGGCGCCGCCGACGCATGCCGCGCTCGATTGCCCAAATCCCCGCAACCCCCTGACCCGGCCGTTCCATGTCTGCACCGGTCGAACGCAGTTGCCCGCAGTGAGGTATGGTCACCGCGGCGGAACTGTGCCCGCAGCACCACTGCCCG
>CAXRHS010000097.1:0-5752 GCA_964230235.1 Myxococcota bacterium | reverse complement strand
GCGACTGCATCAGCCGACAAACCCGACGCGGTGGCGGTCAAGACATCTGCGCCCGCCGACCGCACGGCAGCATGGGCGGCAACGGCGGGTGCCGTGGCTGGCGTGGCGGGTGGCGCTGCACTGCTGTGGCTTGGCAAAGGCGCTAGTGCGGAGGCCAACGCCCTGCCGGTACGCACTCAGGCCGAGGTGACTGCCTACAACACCGCCTTTGACCGCGCCGAGCGCCTGTGGCTGGGCGGGGCGGTGGCAGTTGGCGCAGGTGTCGTGGCAGCCGTAGCGTCGGTGTACCTACACAACCAGGCAGCGGCAAAAGCGACCTTGGTCGCGGTGCCGTTGGCGGACGGCGCGTTGGTGGCGGTGCGGTGGTGAGGCGCATCGTCCTTTTCGCGCTTCTGCCCGCGTGCCTGGAGCCCCGCAAGGCCGAGGAGCAGTTGCAGGCGGCAGTGGCGACCGCGCAGGCCGCGGACGCCAAGGCCGAGACCGTGGCCGCGACCGACACCGCCGCGGTGGTGGACACGGCACCAGATCCTGGGCCTGTGCCTGACGCTGACCCTGACCCCGGCACTGGCGCTGACTCCGGGCCACATCCCGACATCGGTCCTGACCCTGATACTGAACCTGATACTGAACCTGATGCTGAACCTGATACTGATTCTGATACTGACCCGGACGCCGGCCCCGGCCCTGACGCACCGGACGGCGGCACCGCGCCCACCGGCTGCCAAGGCGACGACGACTGCAAGGCCGTGCCCGGCAAGCCCTACTGCAAAGCCAATGTGTGTGTGCAGTGCCTCGACCCCGACCAGTGCGGCGGCGGCGCGTGCGTGGCGGGCGCGTGCCTGGGCGGCGGTTTTTGCGACAAAACCGCCGACTGCGCTGGCAACCCCAAGTATCCCGTGTGCGATGTCGCCAACGCCACCTGCATGCCGTGCAAGGCCGACGGCGACTGCGGCTCCGGTGCCACCTGCAAAGCCGGCGCATGCCAGAAGGCCCCAGCGGTGTGCGGCAACAAGTTCGTCGAATCCGGCGAGACCTGCGACGACGGCGGTAGCAAAGACGGCGACGGTTGCTCGGCGGCGTGCCTGTCGGAGACCCCGCCCTTGGGCGGCCTGATTGACGCGGCGATGGCGTTTGACCCCGCCAGCGGCGTCGGTTGGATCGTCGGCGGCGAACTCGGCTACCAGTTGAACGAAGCGGTCATCCGCTACGCCGAGGACGGCAAGGGCGGCCCGGCCTTTGCGCCCTACGCCGTGACCGGCCCGCCGGCCCGCGCTCGCGCCAGCCTGGTCAGCGACCCCAAGACCGGGCACCTGTACCTGTTTGGCGGCGAGGGCTATTGGGCGGTGTTCAACGACGTGTGGCGCCTGGTTCCGGCGGCAACGGGCGCGCCTGCCTGGCAGGAACTCAAGCCCGCCAACGCCCCACCGACTGAGCGCATGCACGCCATTGCCTTCTGGCACGCAGGCTCATCGCGCATGGTGGTCGGTCTGGGTGAGGGCTACTACCAACTGCCCGAGGACTGGTGGGCGTTCAACCCGGCAACCAAAGTCTGGAAGCCGCTGACGGCCCCTGCCAACGGCCCCAAGCCGCGCAAGGCCCCGGCGGTCGTGGCCGATGGCACCGGTGGCGCGTGGGTGTACGGCGGCCAAGGCTATTGGGATTTGTACGCCGACCTGTGGCACCTCACGCTGACCGGTGACGCCATCCAGGCCAAAGAATTGCCGCTGTTGCCAGCGCCGCCGCTTCCGCTTTTGCGCGGTTGCCTGACCCAAACCGCCAAGGGATTGCTACTGGCCGGCGGCGAGACCTTCTACCGCCTGAACGACGAGGCCTTTGCGATCGACCCCGCCAGCGGCAAGTGGACCGCGGGCAAGGGGCCGCAAAGCGCTGGCCCGGTGTGCCACTTGCGCGCCGATGGCCAGGTGGTGGTGCAACTGGGCCAGGGTTACTGGCAGTGGACCCAGGCGCCGACGGTGGTTGCGCCATGAGGGCCCGCCGGGTGTCGGCCAACCAGTTGCCGCTGTTTGCCGGCGAGGCATCCGCTGCGCCAGCTGCGCTGCACCCGGAACTACCGGACGTGCGCGACGGCCTGACCCGCTCAGAACGCGTTGTCCTATGGAAATTGCACCACCTGCAGCAGCGCTGGGGCGACCGGCGCGTGCCGACGGCCACGCTCTACGGCCATGTGGTCGATGCCGGGGTCAACATCAGCCCGCGAGAACTTGAACTGCTTTTGGCGCGGTTGGGCGGGACCAATGAAGATCGCCGCGGGCCGGGTCGCTGACTGAAGCCGCACCCTTGCACCTGCAGTGGGTTGCGACTATCTAGCAACCCGCGGCCATTTCGGCTGCCGCCGGATTGCCCGTGCGACCCGCATCTTTCCCGCCGCCAGCTCGGATTGCCGTTGCCGCGTCGACCGCGCAGTTGCTTTGCATTTGCCCGACCCAGCCCGCTGTGGCAACCCACTTCGCGGTCGACTGCGGCGGGGGCGCGCCCGGCACCGCCGACCGCCGCGAACCCGTACATGGTTGCACCGCTGTGGCCCTGGCCAACCAGTGCGTGCGCGACAAGACCAGACCGTACGCCGCCAGAACCCCTGTGGGCAAATGATGTTGCCGAGCGACCCGCAAGAAGCGACCGTGCCCGACGCCAGCGCCATCGACGGCCTGCCGACGCGCTACTGTCCGGTGTGCGGGCACGCGGTGACGGCGCGGTTTTGTCCGACCGACGGCACGGCGACCGTGCTGCGCCGCGTCCTTGCGCCCGGCGACCTGGACTACCCGCCCGGCCGGGTGGTGGACGGCCGCTATCGCATCGGCCAGCGGCTGGGACACGGCGGGTTTGGCGCAGTGTATGCGGCGGCGCACACCGGCACCGGGCAGCCGGTCGCGCTCAAAGTCCTCAATGTGGCGCTCAGCGCCGACAACGCCGCGATTGTGCGACGCTTCTGGCAAGAGGCCCAGGTCACCGCGCGCCTGCGCCATGCCAATACGGTGCGGGTGTTCGACGTCGGCCAGACCGAGGAAGGCGCCTTCTACCTGACCATGGAACTGCTGGAAGGCAAGACCTTGCAGCAGCGGCTCGACGACGAAGGGCCGTTGCAAGAGGATGCGGCCGTGCGCCTGGGCATCGAGGTGCTCAAAAGCCTGCAAGAAGCCCACGCCGCCGGGCTGGTGCACCGCGACCTCAAGCCCGCGAACTTGATGCTGTGCGCCGGCGACACGCCGGACCAGCCTGTGGTCAAGGTGGTCGACTTTGGCATCGCCCGCACCGCCGACTCGTCGCTGACCAAGACCGGGGCGGCGCTCGGCACGCCCGCCTACATGAGCCCGGAGCAGTGCCGCGGGCTGCCGGTGGATGGCCGCAGCGACCTGTACGCGCTGGGTGCGCTGTTGTTTCGCTGCGTCGCCGACCGCCCGCCGTTCGTGGACGAGAACCCGCTGACGGTGCTGTTCCAGCACGCCGATACGCCGCCGCCCGACCTCGCGGCGCTGGCCCCGCAGTGTCTGTCGCCGGAGTTCTGCGCGGTGGTGTCGCGCGCGCTGGCCAAAGACCCTGCCGACCGCTACGCCGACGCCAAGGCGATGCGCGAGGCGTTGGAGGCCCCGCGGTCGGCGGTGCTGCCCTCCGCGATGCCGACGCGCGCCAGTTCAAGCAGCAGGATTGCGACGGCGACGGTGTTGCAGGCCTTGCCGGCGGTGGTGACCGCGCCCACCGCTGCGCCGATTGCGGCTGCTGCTGCGCCGGCAACGGCGACGGATGGATCCGCCAAACGGCCTGGTACCCGCGCTGCGCTTGCCTTCGCTGGCCTTGCGGCGGTGGCCGTCGCGGTCGCAGTTGGCCTGGCGTGGCGGTCCGACCCGGAGCCAGCGCGTCAGCCCGCGCCGGCCGCGCTCCCAGCACCTGATCCTGCCCCTGCCCATGCCCCTGTTGCTGTCCCTGTCGCTCTCGCACCGGCGGCCCCAGCCGCTGCCGCGCCGGCTCCGTTTGCAGGCGTTCAGCAGCTAGCGGCGGCTCCAACACCCACGGCAGCGGCACCTGCCTCTACCGAACTCCCCGCGGCCGCCAAGGTCCGGCCGGCGTCTGTCAAAGCCGCATCACCGGGCAAGCCTGCCGCCAAAACCGCACCTGTCGCAGAGGCTGCCGCGCCAGCTGCGCCGCCCCCTGCCAAAGCACCGCCGCCGGCGCCCGAAAAGCCTGCGCCCAAAGCCCACGACAAGCCGGTGGCATTGGACTGACCGCGACGCTACAACAGATCGGTCCGCGCCCCCTCATGGCCTTGGAGAAGCAAGCCGGTCGACACAAGCGCGGAGCGGAGCGGCGAGTCGACTTGCAAAGTCGCGAGCTTGCGACCCACCAAACCCGTGCGGAGCGGCGAGTCGGCTTGCAAAGTCGCGAGCTTGCGACCCACCAAACCCGTGCGGAGCGGCGAGTCGACTTGCAAAGTCGCGAGCTTGCGACCCACTGAGCAAGCAGCAGGCCGGCGTGGAAAATCGCATCGATTTTCCACAAGGCCTAAAACCGCGCCGCCAAGGTCAGCCCGGTGCCCGTCGGCCACGGCGCCACCGCCACTTGGGCGCGCGGCGCCGTCGCCAGCAGCACGCCGCCGATGACCCCGGCGACCGCGCCGCCCGCCACCACGGCCCAGCCGGTGTAAAGGCGCCCGTTGATGGCGCTTTGCTCCGCGGTGGCTGTCGCGTGGTCGACGCCGACGATGACGCCGCCTTTGGTCTGGGCCAGTTTGCCGTCGAGCGTGGCCTGGTCGCCGGCTGCGCCCGCCAGCAGCACTCCGCCGCCAATTGCCAGCGCGGCGCCGCCGACCAGCAGCACGACGCCGCCGGTGGTGCGGGCAGATCCCGCGGGGGCAGGGGCTGCCAGCGGCTTGGGAGCGGCGCCGGGCGAATGCGCAAGAGGCCTGGGCGCCGGCGTCGGCGGGTCTGCGGGTCTCGCGGCGGCGGCTTTGCGCGCGGCGCGCACCTCGGCCAGGTGCAGCCTGGCCTTGTCGAGTTCGACGTGGTCGGGTGGCGCCTCGTCGACGAACTGCGCGTAGTCGCGCTCGGCCGCCTCCAATTGCCCTGCCCGCTGCTCGGCGCGGGCGGCGTTGTACAGGTACAGCAGCTCGCCTGGCCAGGTGCGAAAGGCCTGCGCGTACAGCAAGGCGGCCCGCGCGAAATCGCCGGCGAGGTAGGCGTCGAGCGCCCGCTGGGACAGCCCCAAGGCTTCTTGCTGGCGTGCGGGCGCTTCGGCGTGGGCGGGCAGCGGCGATAGCGACCCGATCCCCAGCGCCACTGCCACCAACCATCGATAAATGTGCCGAAAACCCATGGAAACGGTGGATTTTGGCCGTGTTGTCCAGGGCTGTCAAGCTGAACGCGCGACTGGAGCACCGCCGACCACCTTGACGCTGCCGGCGCGGCAGCCGACCATCGCCCCCCGCGCGGCGCCGCCCGCGCCCGAGCACTGGATGGCCAAACGCGAATTCGACCTCGTCTTGTGCGGCACCACCGGCTTTACCGGTGCCCTGGTCGCGCAGTACCTCACCCGCCACGAAGGCGTCGGTCGCGACCTGCGCTGGGCGTTGCACGGTCGCAACCGCGCAAAACTGGAGGCGGTGCGGACAACCCTTGCCGCCATCGACCCCGCCGCGGCGCAGTTGCCGCTGCTGACCAGCGATGCTCTCGACCCCGCAGCCATGGCGGAACTTGCCGCGCGCGCCACTACCATCGCCACCACGGTCGGCCCGTATGCCCGC
>CAXRHS010000096.1:0-14088 GCA_964230235.1 Myxococcota bacterium | reverse complement strand
TTCGATACGCGGCGCAGCGGCCATGCTCGGCATGCTGCGGCTTCAGCACGCGGCGGAGGCGGCCGAACTGGCGTGGGCGCGCGCCAGCGGAACGGCGCCCGCCGACCTGGGCGAGTTTCGGCAGGTACTGGCTGCGACCTTTGCCCACCTGGGCGCGGCCAAGCAGACGGCGCTCGCCTCCGGCATAACCAAGTAATTTCAACGATCAGAAAATGGGTGCCGTGTTCCGACGTGGTTTCGGAAAGTGGGTGCCATTTTGCAACACCACGAGATCATTGCGGGTATTTGGGAGGCCCGCTAGCCGCCGCACACAGGCTTGGCGCACTTGCCGTCACTGCACTCCAAGCCGCTGGCGCAGTTGGCGTTTTCACACGACTCGCCTGCCTTTGCCTTGGCAGTGCATTTGCCCTGGTTGCAGTCCAGACCGGGCGCGCAAAACGCCAGGCAAGGCTTGCCTTCACCGGGCGGATCCACGCACACCTTGGTTGCCGGGTCGCACGTGAAGGGCAACTGGCACGTAAACACGACGCCTTTCATGAAATCGGGCTGTTGACAGGCCTTGCCCTTGGCCGGCAGCAACTTGCAGGTGCCCTTGCCGTCGCCTTCTGCCGGGCACCAGGTGTCAATGCCGATGCACTGACCGGGACCCTGGCACGGCTGGCCGAGCTTGGCCTTGGTCGCGCACAGGCCCTCGCCGCCGCTGCCGCCCGCCTTGAGCAGGCATACGCCATCGCCACATTCGCCAAAGCCCCCGCCGGGGCCGCTGCCGCTGCCGGAGCCGCCCAGCGCGGTGCATGCGCCGCCGAGTGCAGTCGGCTTGGTGCAGACACCTTGGCTGTCGGCGGCCTTGCAGTACAGGCCTTTCTCGCACGCTTCGGTGCCGATGCACGCGCCGCCGACCTTGCCGAGCGCCGCACACTTGGCGCCGTCCGGGCTGGAGTAGTCGCAGAACAAGCCCGCATCGCACGACTCGGAGTTGCACGCAGCGCCGGCCTTGCCGCCCTTTGCGGCGCATTTGTCGTTGATGCACAGCAACTCGCCGTCGCAGTCGCTGTCGCTGTTGCACGCGCCGCCCGCCTTGGCAGGTTGGGCGCACTTGCCGGGGCAGTCGCTGCTAACCTGGCCGGTCTTCTCGCAGCGGCCCGAGGTGCACACTTCGTCGCGGTTGCACGGCTGGCCATCGGCGATCTTGCCGACAAACGTGGCCTTGCACGGCGGCGGCGACTTGCCGTTTTTGAAGGCGCCGCAGGTGGTGGCGAAGTAGGCGAGGCAGTTGCCGGCTGCGACCGGGTCATAGGTGATCTTGCCCGCCTTGACTTCGGCAATCAGCGACGTCGGGCTGTCCCCACTGTCGCTAAACTGTGAGCCCAGGAAAGCGACGCAGGAATCAACGCTGGCGAACGAAATGTCTGCCCCGCCGCAGTTGACGAACGACTGGCACATCGCCTTGAGCAGTTCGGCCTCCAGTTGTTCCAGTGGCACCGGCTTGCCGACCGGGCCGCCGGTGTCGGCGCCGCCGCCCGTATCGCCGCTGGTCGCGGTGTCTGCAGGTGGCGTGGCCGTGTCGGTGACCTTGCCGTCCCCGGTGCCGGTCGTGTCGGTGGTGGTTGCGCCATCACCGCCCGATTGGGTGTCCGTCGTTGCTGCTGTCGCACCGTCACCGGCTGCGGCATCCGTTGCAGTCGCGCCGCCGCCACCGCCGCCGCCAGAAGTTCCACCCGAGGTGCCACACGCCGCGAGTGCGGCCAGGACCACATACCGTGCGACTTTGACCTTCATGTGCTCGTTCCTCTGACCCAATCCGGGTGCCGCGCAATTGTGCCCATCTCCAAGACAACGTCTACTTTTTCCAAGGTCGCCGGCGACCGGCTTGTCATCCTTCTGCCAGCACAGCCGCCGGGTCCAGGCCCATCGCCCGGCGCGCCGGCGCAAGTGCCCCTGCCACCGTGAACGCCACCGCCACCACCAGCGCCAACGGCACCGCCCAGGCCGGAAACACAAAGAACCCCTGCGGTACCAGCGGCACGTCGGCGAGAAAGCGCGCTGCCGCGTGATCGACCAACGCCGCCACCCCAAGCGCCGCTCCGCCGCCACACAGCCCCCCCAAGACGCCAATTGCCGCAGCCTCGCCGAGCACCAGCACCGCAATGTCGAAGCGCGCCGCGCCAAGCGCCCGCAAGATAGCGATCTCGCGACGCCGTTCGTGGACCAGCATCGCAAACGTCTGGGCGATCTGCACCGCCGCCACCCCAAGCACGACTGCGGCGAGCAGCAGCAGCGCCAGCGATGTCACCAACACCACCGTGCCAAAAGTTCGCGCCGCCCGCGATTTTCGGCTCAACTGCAGGCCGAGCTTTTCGGCCTCGACGATGACCTGCGGCACGTCCTGGTTGCTGGCGGTGTCGACCAGGATGGCGTCGTACGCCTCCGCCGCCGCTGCGCCCTTGAGGCGCGCATTGAAGTGCCGGACGATTTCGCGCGGCAGGGCCACGCCAAGTTCGGGTGCCTTGCGCGAAAACCCAACCACGACCGCCTGCTTGAACTGCTGGCGGTGTTTGTCGGCATCTTTGCTGAAGTACGAATCGCCGAGCGCGACGTGGAACCGGACCCCGAACAGCACGGCAAGCGAGCCGATTGGCGCTGCACCGAGCGACCGCGCCATGTCGCTGTTGAAGACCTCGAGCAACAGCGGATTGATGATCGCCGGCAGCGGCCGCTCGCACCAGCCCAGGCGCGACTCGGGATGGTCGCCGGCGCAGTAGCGACCTTCGCCGCAAGTGGTGCCCGGCTTTGCGCAAAAGCCCAACGGATCGCTGCAGGGTTCCGCCAGGTGGCCCAATTCGCGGTCAAACTGCAGGTCGCGACCGTTGCCGGCCGCAGTTGGCAAGAGACAGCGGCTCGGCAGCGTCGTCTCGTTCGCCTTGGCGCAGCGACCGCTTTGGCAGGTCATGCCGTGTGGGCAGCGATCCGATGCGGCGCAAGGCAGCACGACTTCGGGCAATTCCACAAACCGGTCCGCCCACACGATGGGGACGCACGCGCCGTCGTCGCAGCCCATGCCGGCCGCGCAATCCAAGTCCAGTTCACAGCGGTCACTGTGTGGACCGGCACTGGCACCCCGCTTGGCGCTGGCGCCTTCCAGCTCTTCCAACTCGCCGCGCACCACTGCCGCCGGCACACCATCGAAGAAGGCCTCGGTAAACAAGTTGTAGCCGAGCAGCTCTTTGCCACCCCACAGCCGCGCCGGAAAGCTCGATTTCTGCTTGCCAAACGCCCGAACCACCCCTGGCAAACCCGCGACCTGGCGCACCCGCGCGTCGTCGAGCGGTTCCTGCCCCAGGATCTGCTCGGTGCCAAAGATCTGGACGGCCCGCGGCTCCAACTCCAGCTGATTGACTGGAAAAATGCGCTCAAGCACCTTTTCGCGCAGGCCCTGGCCCAGCCCCACAAAGAAGGTCAAAAGGCCGGTCCCGACGACAATGCCCACCATCGCCAGCGCGGCGCGGACCCAAGCCGAGCGCAAGTTGCTCGCCACCAACGACAGCAGCCTGCCCAGCCTCACGGGTCCCCCTCGCGCACCACGCAGCCCTTTTCGAGGCGCACGATGCGATCGCAAGAGGCGGCGACCTGGGGATCGTGCGTCACCAGGACCAGCGCCGTACCGTGGCTGCGCTGGATGCCGTGCAGCACGTCCAGGATGTGCGCCGCCGTTTCTCCGTCGAGGCTGCCGGTCGGCTCGTCGCAGACCAGAAGCGGCGGCTCCAGCAGCAGCGCCCGGGCGATCGCTACCCGCTGGCGCTCGCCGCCCGACATTTGTGCGGGCATCTGCCCGAACCGGTCGCCCAGACCGAACTGACCCAGCAGGTGGCGGGCCCTTTCGACCAACTCGCCATAGGCAAGCGCGGCGCCAAAGGACGCCGGCAGCAGCACGTTCTGGCCCACCGTCAGGTTCGGCAGCAGGTTGAAGGCTTGAAACACAAAGCCTATCTGCCGGTTGCGGAACCGCGCCAGCGCGCGGTCGGGCAGGTCGCGCACCTGCTGGCCAAACACCTGCAGCGAGCCCTGGTAGCCGCGGTCGAGCGCGCCGATAAGGTTGAGCAGCGTCGACTTGCCGGCGCCGGAGCGGCCGACGATGGCGACCGCTTCCCCCGCAGCGACGCTCAGGGACACATCGCGGAGCGCATGGACCGGCTTGCCGTCGGCGACGAACGTCCGGCATAGCGACTGTGCGTCAATCGCCAGCGCGCGCGTCACGGGCTGTCTCCGGCGCCCTGGACGGCTTTTTCGGCACCGGCCTTGCGACCGCTCGGCCGCAGTGCAAGCTCCAGCTTGACCTCGCTCGAACCCAGTCGGACGCGCGCCGCCACCGTTTCGACCGCCCCCACCAACTGCAGCGCGTAGTCCGGCACGCCGCGCCGCCGCAGCGACCGCACCAGGCGCGCCGTTCCGAGGCGACTGCCCAACCAGACCTCGCTGCCCCGGACAAGCTCGGATTCCACGGGCGCTGTTGCAACTTTGGCCAGCGACGCAAACCTGCCTTCGGCGACACGCCGCAAATCGTCGCTCGCCCCCGGGCCCGAAACCAAGGCAAGCTGTCGGCCATTGCGCAGCACCAGCCACGGCGTGCCCGGCCCGGGTACCGAGAAGCCATTCCAGGTACCAAAACTCGCCGGCTGCGGCTTGTCCGCGCTCGTCTCCACGGCGCTGCGCAGCTTGTCCAGCAGCGCGCCTGCCTCGACGTCTGTACGTGCCGAGACGCCGACCGCCAGGCGCAGCGCGGTCCGCCACCACAGTTGCGGCCACTGGTTGGGATCGAGCGGCACCTCGTCGCCAACCGCCAGCACCGCCAGCGCCACCTGACCGTCCAACTGCGCCAGCACCTGCCGCGCATCCACGCCGCTCAGGCTTTCGTGCAAGGCCCGCAGCGCCGACGCCGGCAGCACCTGATCGCGCAGCATCTCCGGCAGGTTGGTCCACAAGCCGGGGTTCAGTCGCGCGTAGGCGACCACCGGTGTCTCGTCGGGCAACAGGTCCGCCAGCGACAGTTCGCCGCCCTTGGGCACGAACTGCTGGTGGTAGCGCGCGATGTCGTCGAGTTTTCCGTTCGCAGACCGCAGCGTCACGCGCACGTTCAGGCCGTCGCGGCCCAACTCGAGTCGCGCGCCAGCCCCCACTGCCCGGTCGGCAACAGCGCCGACGACGAGGTCGGCCGGACCCAGCGCTTTGTGGAGCAACGCCCGAACCAGGTTCGCGCCTTGCCCTTTGTCGCCCCAATTGGACTCCGCGCGCGCCATCGCTCCCTGCAGGTCGACGTCTTGACGCGCCGGCGCCGCCAAAAGCGCCGCGATCGCTTCCGGGTCATTGCCGGTCGGCGTGACATCCAATGCGATCCGCAACACGACGGCGTCGGGCAGGTGCCACACACGCGCGCGGCCGGCACCACCCTGGCGGTCATCGACCGGCCACGAATTGCCGTGCGCAGTCGTCTGCGCTGGGCCGATGCCGTACCCACGCCGCTGGAGCAACCCGGTGACGTGGCTGGCCCCGACTGCGCCTCGGACCGGGACCGCCCACCACAGACCATTGCGCCAGACGCATACGGCCGTGCCGGCATCGCGGCGCAGGCCAGCGCGCTGGGTGGCCTCTTCGTCCCGCAGGTCCACCCCGGCATACATGCGCAGCAGGTCGAAGACGCCGCGCAGACCCGGCACCTGGTCGCCCAGGTCGCCGACGCGGGCGCCAAATTCGCCAATGGGCGCCGTCCACAGGGCTACATCGGCGTCGGCTGGCAGGTAACGCGCTGGCGACCACGGCGCCAACGGCGCTTCACGACCGGTCCACCACCACCACCCGCCAACAGCTGCGGCGACCAGCAGCGCGAAAAGTCCGGCGCCGAGCCGGCTCCACCGGCCTTTCACGGCGTACCGCGCTCCAGCAGGGTCGCGAATCCGCCGGCAACGAGGTCCGCGATTCGCTCGGCGGCGTGGCCATCCCACCCTTCCGGAATCCGACCCGCCTTGCCGTGGCCCGCCAACACCTCTGCGACTGCCGGGGCGAGTCGAGCAGGGTCGGTGCCCAGCAGGGTATTGGTACCCTCGCTCAGCGTGACCGGCCGCTCCGTGTTGGCGCGCAGCGTCAAGCACGGCACACCCAGCGCAGTTGTCTCTTCTTGGATGCCGCCCGAGTCGGTGGCAACCACCGCTGCTTGCGCCATGACGCCCAAAAACTGCAAATAGCCCAGCGGTTCGACGACATGCAGGCCAGTGGGTGGTTGCAGTCCCGCGCTTGCCATGCGCGCTGCTGTGCGCGGGTGCACGGGAAAGATCACCGGCAGTTGCTGTGCGACTGCGGCCAGGGCACGGACCAGCGCACTCAACTGCGCCGGGTCGTCGACGTTGCTCGGTCGATGTAGCGTGGCTACCGCATAGGCGCTAGGCTGCACGCCGTAGGTCGTCCACGGCGCCAACGCCAGAGCGCGGGCCTGATGGGTGCGCAGGCTGTCGATCATGCAGTTGCCGACAAAACGAATCCGCCACTGCGCGATGCCTTCCGCGGCCAGATTGGCGTCGCCATCGCGGCTGGGCGTCAGCAGCAGGTCGCTTGCGTGGTCGGTCAGCACCCGGTTGATCTCTTCGGGCATCGCCCAGTCGCGCGACCGCAGCCCGGCTTCAATGTGACCGACCGCGATTGCCAGCTTGCTTGCCACCAAGGCGCAGGCGATGGTGCTGTTGACATCGCCGGCAACCAGCACCAGATCGGGCCGCCAGTCGAGGCACTCGCGCTCAAAAAGCGTCATGATCTTTGCAGTTTGTTCGGCGTGGCTGCCGGAGCCAACGCCCAAGAAAGCGTCCGGCCGCGGCATGCCCAGGTCGTCGAAAAACACGGCCGACATCTTGTCGTCGTAGTGCTGGCCCGTGTGCACCAACCGCACCTGCAACCCACGTGCACGCAGCGCCGCGTACACCGGCGCCACCTTCATGAAGTTGGGCCGCGCGCCGACGACGCAACTGACCCGCTGTGGCTTCATCGTCGCCCTCGGCCGCCGCGGTCGCCATCTGGTCGCCCAGCAGGTGCTTGTGGCCGCGTGGGAGACTTCGTGCGTGCGGGCTTTGCGGGGGCGGCTGGCGCTTGCGACTTCGGCGCGGCAGGGCGAGCCGCCGGTGCTGCGCGCCCTCCCTGCGTCCGCGCGGCACCGCGGCGGCCAGGCTGGGCGTCCGGACCTGGGCCTGTACTCAATTGCGGTGGCCGGGCCTCGCCTTTGCGCGGATCGGGCGGCAGCGCAAAGCCACCAATGTGGCCTTTGGTCTCCAGTTGCGCGACCTCGCGATCGTCGAGCATCCGCCAATGGCCCTGCTGCAGGCCAGCCGTGGTCACGCCGGCATACGAAATGCGCCGCAAACGCACGACTGGGTGGCCTACGCGCTCCAGCAGGCGCCGGACTTCGCGGTTGCGTCCCTCCAACAGCACCAGCCGCAGCCAGCAGTTCGCTTCGGTCTGTTTGACGACCGCGACTTCTTCAGCGCGGGCCGGGCCATCTTCGAGGCGCACGCCCATCCGCAGCCGCGCCAGCGTCTCGTCGGTCGGAACGCCGCGCACCCTCGCTTCGTACACGCGCTGCACTGCGAACCGGGCGTGCCCCAACCGCTCCGCCAGGTCGCCGTCGTTGGTGAAAAGCAGCACCCCTTCGGTGTTGAAATCCAAGCGGCCGATCGACCGCAGCGCCAGATCTTTGGGCACCAGCCAGTACACCAACGGCCGGCTCTCCGGATCAGCGGCCGCGCACAGGTAGCCCACCGGCTTGTTCAGCGCCAGCACCACCCGCCGCGCCGGGAACTTGAGTCGCTCGCCGTCCAGGCGAATGTCGTCGGTTTCCGGTTGCACCCGCACGCCCAGTTGCGTGACTGGTTGGCCGTTGACCTCGACGCGACCAGCGACAATCAGCGCCTCGGCAGCGCGGCGCGACGCCACACCGCAGCGCGACAGCACTTTTTGCAGACGCTCGCCCAACGGGGCGGCCGTCTTTGGCCTGCGGGATTGCGGCTTGATGTTCGGTGGGGCCACGGTGGCTTTCCCTGGAGGCGACGGCAGCGGCGTCGCGAGCGGGGGCGGCATTGTGCGGGGCAAGGGGGCAAAAGTCCACGCTTGGCGCTTGTCCAATCGACGCAGATAGCCCTGAACTGCGGCCTCCGTTGCTGCCGTCAGCGAAAAGCGAACCGGCACGCGCAGCCGCACTGCTGCGCTTCATCGCGCGATTTCTACAAGCGCAGGGCTCGACCCGGCAAGATTCGTCGTGGGTTCAATGGGGATCGTCGGCAAGAACGGCAATCACCGCTGGACTCTGGTCACCGCAGACCGGATTGCATTGCCACCTGTGCGCTGCTGTCGATCCGCCGCACCAGGTCGGCCAGCGTGGTGCCGTCGACGATGCGCAGCGCCTCGGCATGAACGTCGGCCAGCAACGTACGCACCGCACAAGTCCGCTCGTCCGCGCACTCGGCGCAGCGCTGGTAGGCCGTTTTCGACAGGCAGGGCAGGGGCGCCAGCGGACCGCTCAGCACCCGAATCACATCGCCCAGGTTGATGTTGGCCGGCGCAACCCGCAACACATAGCCGCCAGCTTTGCCGCGGCGACTCGCCAAGGTGCCGTGGTTCTTCAGCTCCAACAGGATGGCTTCCAAGAACTTGCGCGGAATGCCCTCGGCCTGCGCGATGGCTGCGGCCTGAACCGGACTGCCGTCACCTGCGCGCGCCAGGTGCACCAGCGCCTTGAGGCCGTAGCGCGACTTCATGGGCAGCATGGGCTCACCTGTCAACCTGCCCGTTGGGCGCCTTGTCTCGCATGGGAAGTCGCAGCGAACCCGCCAGCCGTGCGACGCCGCACCCTGCCGAGCGCAATCAGCCACGCGACGCAGCCAATTGTCGCGATCCACAGCGGCAAGTCGCCCCACAGCCGATACGGGCTGCCAAGCTCGCGCAGCGGCACATCCACGCGGATCGTCTCGGCCTTGCCCACCTGCGTCTCGCTTTGAAAGACGCCGGCCGCGTCGATGTAGGCGCTGACGCCCGATACGGTGGAGCGCACCAGTGGCCGCCGCAATTCGACCGCGCGGGCCTGTTGCACCATCAAGTGCAGGTCCGGCGCCGGTTGCGGACCAAACCACACATCGTTGGTCAGGTTGAGCAAGACCTGGGCGTCTGCCGCCTCGTCGCGCAGGAACTGGGAAAACAGCGCTTCGTAGCAGATGTTGACCAGCACTTTGGCCGAGCCGAGCTGCACCAGGCCATTGGTGCTGCCTTCGTCGAAATTGGAGACGCCGGGGATTGCCTCTTTGAGCGCCGGGAAAAGCCGGGTTCCGGGTAGGTACTCGCCAAAGGCCAGCAGAATCTGCTTGTCATAGGCAAACGTCTGCCGCCCGCGCTCCAACACGATCGCGCTATTGCGCGCCTCTTGCACCCACAAGGGGTCGAAGCGCCGCAGCGTTCCGAGCAAAAGCGGCACCTGCATCCGCTCGGACAGCGCAATCACCCGTTTCTTGGCGCCGAGCAGCCAGTGGTTGGCCTTGGTCTTGATCTTCGTGGCGTTGGCAGACACGTCGTCAACCACCCAGAAGAACGGAAACGCGCCCTCCGGCCAGATGACCACCTGCCGATCGCGCAACTGACCTTGTTTTTCTGCGGCTTCCGTCATCTCGATCAAGCGGTCCAGGACAGTGATGCGCTTTTCGGCCGCAAGCGCCTTCTTCTCCGCCAAAGTCGCGTTTTGCTGCACCAGCGCCGCTCGCCAGGTAGCGGTCACGGGTTCTGCCTGGACCTGTTGCATCCGCAGCGCTCCGTAACCGGTCCAAGCAACGGCCACCGCCAGGGCCCACGCAGCCGGGCGCCAGGACCGCCCCGCAATGGCCAGGGCAGCCAACTGAGCGACCGCCAGCGCCAGCGCGCTGACGCCGATGACACCGATGACGTCAGCAGCCTGTATCCACAGCGGCGCGCGAAAGAACGCGCTGCCGACGTACCACCGAAAAAGCCATGGCAGCGCGAACTCGGCCACCGCCATCAACAGGGCGACCTCGCCAGCCCTGCGCAACACCGAAACCCCGTCACGCCGCGTCCACGCCGCGGCCGCCGCGAAGGCACCCTGGTGCAGCGCCATCGCCGCCGCGTGAATGCCGACCAGGGCATAGCCTGCTGCCCACGGCATGGCGCTCATTTCGACGGCCGTGAAGGCGAGAAACTGATAGACGATGGCGTGCAGAACCACGCCGGCGACCCAACCCGCCAACAGGGCCAGCGGCCACCGCGGTCGGGACCGTTCTATCCACACCAGCATCGGTATCCAGCCGGCGACGGCCAACGGCCACCAGCCTACCGCTGGGTAGGCCAGGCTGAGGATCAAGCCGCATACCGCGCCAACCACCGCAGCGCCTTGGCGTGTTTGGCCAAGCCACGCTTGGCCGACAGCCAGCGGCCGAGCGTCAGGCCCTGCGGCGCTTGGCCCGCGCACCGCCTTATGGTAGTCAGCCACCATGGCTCGGGTATTCCTTTTGTCCGAACTGGGCGACCGCTCGCCGGCGCGCGCGGCCCTTGCAACTGGCCCTTGGACCTTGAGCGCTCGCCTGCTGCGCGGCACATTCCTGGATTGTCCGATCGGCCTGCCGCCCGACCTCGCCGTGGTCGAACCTGGCCCGCTGCGGTCCCCTGAACCCGTCGCAAGCGCGTTGGCTGCACACCCGGTGGTCGGCCGCACGCCTTGGCTTTTGGTCGTGGACCCCGAGCGCGTGCACCTGACGCCTGCGTTGCCTTGCGCCGACTTCGTGCTGCGCGGCTTCGCCGCCTCCGAATTGGCTGTACGCGCCGAGCGCGTCCTCGGCTCGCGCACCCGCCACGCCGCCGTAGTGCACAGCGGGCCGCTGACGTTGGATCTCGCCGCCCACACCGCCAAGGTTGGCGACCTGCAGATGGCGGTCAAGCCCCAGGAGTTCGCGCTGTTGCGCTACCTGGTGCAGTTCGCTGGTCGGCCATTGACGCGCGACCAGTTGTTGCGGGCAGTGTGGGGCCCGAACTACACGGGCGGCGAGCGGACTGTCGACGTCCACATTCGGCGCCTGCGCGTGCACCTGGGCCCTGCGGCTGGCCTGCTCGAGACGTTGCGCGAAGTGGGCTACCGGTGGGCGCCATGAGGGCGACCAACCGGGTCGCAAAGGTATACGCTGGGAAAAAGCGCACATCGGGGTGCTGGCGAACATCAAGCCGCCCCCAGTGCTGCCAGGGACCTACACGAACTCGATCAGCGCCATTTCGGCGGCATCGCCAGTGCGGCGGCCCAGCTTGAGCGTGCGGGTATAGCCGCCCGGACGGCTCTCGTACTTGGGGCCGAGCTCGCCAAACAGCCGGGCCACCAGGCCATTGTCGCGCAGCTTCGCAAAAGCCAGCCGGCGGCGGTGCACTGAATCTTCTTTCGCCATGGTCACCATGGGTTCGATCCAGCCCCGCAGTTCCTTGGCCTTGGCGACCGTCGTGGTGATGCGACCGTGTTCGATGAGCGACTTGCACAGGTTGAGCAGCATCGCCTTGCGGTGCGACGTCTCCCGGCTGAGCTTGTTGCCTTTGTTCAGGTGGCGCATGAGTTCCTCTGCTGCTGCCCAGCGGTCTTGGTTGCGCCGGGGCGTTCGGTAAGTGGGTCCAGATTACGCGGTCGCCACCGGCGGCGGGTTGTCCGGGTCAAACCCTTCCACGCGCATGCCGAGCTGCAGACCCATGGTTTCCAGGGTGTCCTTGATTTCCTTGAGGGACTTGCGACCAAAATTCTTGGTCTTGAGCATGTCGCTTTCGGTCTTCTGAACCAATTCGCCCACAAAGCGAATGTTGGCGTTCTGCAGACAGTTGGCGGCGCGAACCGACAACTCCAGCGAGTCGATGGTCTTCCACAGGTTCTCATTGAGCGGCGCCGTGGTCATCACGCCCGGCTCGCCGCTGTCCTCGTACTCTTCGTCGTCCTCGTCGAACGCAACGAACACTTTCATCTGATCGCGCAGAATCTTGGCAGCGACGCTGACCGCCGTCTCTGGGTCGATGGCGCCGTTGGTCCACACTTCCAGGGTCAGGCGATCGTAGTCTGTGCGCTGCTCGACGCGGGCATTGGTCACCCGCAGGTTGACGCGGCGCACCGGCGAAAAGATCGCATCGATGGGCAGCAGGTCGACCGCGGCCGCCTCTTCGGTGTCGCGCGCTGCCGGCACGTAGCCAACGCCTTCCTTGACCGTCAGTTCCATTTCAACCCGGCCACCCGGCTCGATGGTCATCAGGTGCAACTCGGGGTTCAGCACGGTCAGCGTGTGCGGGACCTGCAGCATGCCCGCGGTGACTTCCAGCGGAGCGCTGCCAGCGGGCGCCTCGGCGACCAACTGAACCAATTCCGTCCCTTCGCCACCGTCAAGGCGAAAATTCACTTCCTTGAGGTTCAGCACGATCTCCGCGACATCCTCGACCACGTCGGGCAGCGCCTGGAATTCATGCAGGGCCGACTGCATCTGCTCGACCATCTTGCTCTTGGGCTTGCCTTTGCCCGTGTCCTCTTCGCGGACGACCTTGCCAAGCGCAGCCATCCGAACGCCACAGATCGCGGCGCCCCGAATACTGGACAGCAGCACCCGCCGCAGGCTGTTGCCGAGCGTCTGGCCGTAGCCGCGCTCCAACGGTTCGACGCGGAACTTGCCATAGGTCTCGGTCAACTCCTCGACTTCCAAGGCCTTCGGCTTGATGAGGTTCTTCCAGTTGCGCTGCATCGAGTCTGCCATGGTAGTGCCTGCTTGCGGGCGCCTGGCCCGCGTTGATGACGCGACGTGTGCCTGGTTGGCGGCCGTCGCGGGTGTCGAGAGGATGCTGCTGGTGAACCGATCGAACGATCGACCAACGGCGGGTCGACTACTTCGAGTACAACTCGACGATCAACCGCTCTTCGATGGGCATGGTGACGTCGCCGCGAGCAGGCAGCGTCGCCACTTTGCCGCTCAGCGCCTTCTTGTCCAGCGTCAGCCATGCGGGCACGCCGCGCCGGTCGACGGACTCGACAGACTCGGTCACGCGCACGTTCGCCTTGGAGCTGTCGAGGATCTTGACCTCATCGCCCGCCTTGCACAGCAACGAGGGGATGTCGACCGGCTTGCCGTTGTGCAGCACAGGGCCGTGGCGAACCAATAGGCGCGCTTCGCTGCGGCTAGAGGCGAAGCCCAGGCGAAACACGACATTGTCCAGGCGGCGCTCCAAAAACGACAGCAGGTTCTCGCCAGTTACGCCGCCTTTGCGCGCTGCAAGCTCGTAGTAGCCGCGAAACTGCTTCTCCTGGATGCCATAGATGCGCTTGACCTTCTGCTTCTCGCGCAGCTGGCGGCCGAACTCGGAGACCTTGCCCGGACGCGCCTGGCCGTGCTGGCCAGGAATGTAGTGGCGGCGATCCACCGCACACTTGTCGGTGTAGCAGCGTTCTCCCTTGAGGAACATCTTGAGGCCCTCGCGACGGCACAAGCGGCAGACGGGACCAGTGTAGCGAGCCATGGGTTCTCCGAATCGACAGCAAACAGTCCGCAGCCAGACACGGCGGCGGCAGGCGCGGCAAGCGCCGGTGGTTGGGCGGTAAAGGGCCTGACTACACGCGCCGGCGCTTGGGGGGCCGGCAGCCGTTGTGTGGGATCGGCGTCACATCGCGAATCGTGGTGACCTTGAGACCAGCGTTGGACAGCGCACGCAGGGCGGCTTCCCGGCCGGTGCCTGGGCCTTTGACGAGCACCGACACGGTCTTGACGCCGTGCTCCTGCGCCCGCTTGACCGCGTCTTCGGCCGACATCTGCGCCGCAAACGGGGTCGACTTGCGCGAGCCTTTGAAGCCGCGGCGACCGCACGAGGACCACGCCAGCGTGTTGCCGGCCACGTCGGTGACAGTCACGATCGTGTTGTTGAAGGTCGAGGCAATGTGCACCACGCCGGTCTGCACATTTTTCTTGACGCGCTTCTTCGCGCGGGCTGCCGCGGCCGGCTTGGTTTGCGATCCAGATGCCATCTTGGGTTCCTTGTCGTAGGCGCGCGACGGGGTGT